>NZ_JBFROH010000030.1:0-146511 GCF_041471425.1 Vibrio sp. 10N.261.52.C2
GAGAACGTTGGTGCACTTCTACGTGGTACTAAGCGTGATGACGTTGAACGTGGTCAAGTACTTTCTGCGAAAGGTTCTATCAACCCACACACTAAGTTTGAGTCTGAAGTATACGTACTTTCTAAAGACGAAGGCGGCCGTCACACTCCTTTCTTCAAAGGTTACCGTCCACAGTTCTACTTCCGTACAACTGACGTAACAGGCGATATCACTCTACCAGAAGGCGTAGAAATGGTAATGCCAGGTGACAACGTTCAAATGACTGTTGAGCTAATCGCTCCAATCGCAATGGATGAAGGTCTACGTTTCGCAATCCGCGAAGGTGGCCGTACAGTTGGTGCTGGTGTTGTAGCTAAAATCTTTGCATAAGATTTGACGAACCACTAGTAAAAAGGGCATCATTTGATGCCCTTTTTCTGCGCTAAAAAAAGAGTTGGATGTTTTGACATCGATTTTTGCTCTTAGCAAAGAATTAAACGGTCTTTTTGACTAAAATGACTGTTAGATGTGTTGTTTTGCAACGCAAAGGAATGTGCCCTGCAACAGCGGGGTTATTGTCGTCTATATTTAAGACTTATCACAGGTTGGTTTTATGAAAGCAAACGCTGAAACTCCTGATAGCTCAGGTGCAGCAGATACAATGAAGTGGATTGTCGCTTTTGTTCTGTTGGCTGCTGCTGTTGTGGGTAATTACCTGTATGGTGAATTGTCTGTTGTAATTCGCGCTGCAGGTGTAGTTGTGCTGATTGCTGCCGCACTAGGCGTTGCAGCAACAACAACTAAAGGTAAAGCTGCGATCGATTTTGCAAAAGAATCTCGTATGGAGATTCGTAAAGTTGTTTGGCCTACTCGCCAAGAAACTATGCAAACTACATTGATCGTTTTAGCTGTATGTATTGTTATGTCTCTAGTGCTTTGGGGAATTGACGGCATTATGGTCCGTCTAGTTTCTCTAGCAACTGGGGTGTAGAGGGTTCTGATTCATGAGTGAAGCTCCAAAAAAACGTTGGTATGTAGTTCAAGCCTTTTCTGGCTTTGAAGGTCGTGTTGCACAGTCGCTACGCGAGCATATTAAAATGCACAACATGGAAGAACTATTTGGCGATGTGCTAGTACCTACTGAAGAAGTAGTGGAAATGCGTGCAGGCCAACGCCGTAAAAGTGAACGTAAATTCTTCCCTGGCTACGTATTAGTTCAAATGATCATGAATGATGAATCATGGCACTTAGTACGCAGCATTCCGCGTGTTATGGGCTTCATTGGTGGTACCTCTGATCGTCCTGCACCAATCACTGATAAAGAAGCTGATGCTATCTTGAACCGTCTAGAGAAAGCGAGCGAGTCTCCACGTCCTAAGACAATGTTCGAAGCGGGTGAAGTGGTTCGTGTGAACGATGGTCCATTTGCTGACTTCAACGGTACTGTTGAAGAAGTAGATTACGAGAAAAGCCGCATTAAGGTATCTGTATCGATCTTTGGTCGTGCAACACCGGTTGAGCTTGAATTTGGTCAGGTTGAAAAACTGGACTAAAACTCTAAATTTTGAACAAGCTGTGGATAAATAGTTCATAAGCTGTTTAAAATTAAAGAGTATAAAAAATCACCTTTTTAGGGTTGTTAAAGGCGCGAATTATGATTATAATTTCGCGCCTTTTTGCTTCTGTGGAAGTGAAAAAGAGTTAATTGAATTTATGGGGAGCTCGCCTGGCGGCTAGCGCATGTACCCAAAATATTAGGAAATATCATGGCTAAGAAAGTTGAAGCTTATATCAAACTGCAAGTTGCAGCTGGTATGGCAAACCCAAGTCCACCGGTTGGTCCTGCTCTAGGTCAACACGGCGTGAACATCATGGAATTCTGTAAAGCGTTCAACGCAAAAACAGAATCTGTTGAGAAAGGTCTACCTACTCCAGTAGTTATTACTGTTTACAACGACCGTTCTTTCACGTTCGTAACTAAGACTCCACCTGCTGCTGTTCTTCTTAAGAAAGCTGCTGGCGTTAAGTCTGGTTCAGGTCGTCCAAACACTGAGAAAGTTGGTACTGTTACTGACGCTCAAGTTCAGGAAATCGCAGAAACTAAAGCTGCTGATATGACTGGTGCTGACATCGAAGCAATGAAACGTTCTATTGCTGGTACTGCTCGTTCAATGGGCCTAGTGGTAGAGGGATAAGATCATGGCTAAACTTACTAAGCGTATGCGCGTAATCCGCGACAAAGTTGACTCAACTAAAGAATACGAAATCAGCGAAGCTGTTGCTCTTCTTAAAGAACTAGCGACTGCTAAATTCGTTGAGTCTGTAGATGTTGCTGTTAACCTAGGCATCGATGCTCGTAAATCTGACCAAAACGTTCGTGGCGCAACAGTGCTACCTCACGGTACTGGCCGTGACATCCGCGTTGCTGTTTTCACTCAAGGTGCAAACGCAGAAGCTGCTAAAGCTGCTGGCGCAGATATCGTTGGTATGGAAGATCTTGCTGAGCAAGTGAAAAAAGGCGAAATGAACTTCGACGTAGTTGTTGCTTCTCCAGATGCAATGCGTGTTGTTGGTCAACTAGGTACAATCCTAGGTCCACGCGGCCTTATGCCAAACCCTAAAGTTGGTACTGTAACTCCTAACGTTGCTGAAGCGGTTAAGAACGCTAAAGCTGGTCAGGTTCGTTACCGTAACGACAAGAACGGCATCATCCACACTACTATCGGTAAAGCATCTTTCGAAGCTAGCCAGCTTCAAGAGAACCTAGAAGCTCTTCTAGTTGCTCTTAAGAAAGCTAAGCCTTCTTCAGCTAAGGGTTCTTACCTGAAGAAAGTAAGCATCTCTACTACGATGGGTGCTGGTGTTGCTGTTGATCAAGCTAGTCTTGATACTCAAGCAAACTAATTTGCTTAGGCGCAGATTTAGTGTATACTTCTGCGCCTAATATTTGTGGTTGGGTGGTTTTAAAGCAATTTGAAATCATCTATCCCAAGACCGTAGGCGCTGTCGATTTTCATTAGATTATTGATAGCTTAATAAAACCTACGTAGGCGATGTTGTGGTTTGAAGTGGATTTATTCATTTTTAAATAACATCGTAAACGCTCAATACATTTTGTATTGGGTGCTGTAATCACAACCAGAGGTTAATCCAAATGGCTTTAAATCTTCAAGACAAAAAAGCAATTGTTGCTGAAGTCAACGAAGCTGCCAGTGGTGCACTTTCTGCAGTTGTAGCTGATTCTCGTGGCGTTGAAGTTGGCGCAATGACTTCTCTACGTAAACAAGCTCGCGAAGCGGGTGTTTACATGAAAGTTGTTCGTAACACACTAGCACGCCGTGCGGTTCAGGGTACAGACTACGAGTGTCTAGTAGACACTTTCACTGGTCCAACTCTGATCGCGTTCTCTAACGAGCACCCAGGTGCTGCAGCGCGTCTTTTCAAAGACTTCGCTAAAGAGAACAAAGATTTCGAGATCAAAGCTGCTGCATTTGAAGGCGCAGTTACTGATGCTGAAGTACTAGCGACACTACCAACTTACGACGAAGCTATCGCACGCCTAATGATGTGCATGAAAGAAGCTTCTGCTGGCAAGCTGGTTCGTACTATCGCTGCACTACGTGACCAAAAAGAAGAAGCAGCGGCTTAAGCCTTGCTTTTCACTGGTTGCAAATTAAACTTATTGTTGACTTAAAAGAGAATTGTTATGTCTATTACTAACGAGCAAATCCTAGACGCAGTTGCAGAAATGTCTGTAATGCAAGTTGTTGAGCTTATCGAAGCTATGGAAGAGAAATTCGGCGTTTCAGCTGCAGCTGCAGTTGTAGCTGGTGGCGCAGCTGGCGGCGACGCTGCTGCTGAGCAAACTGAATTCGACGTTATCCTAACTGCTGCTGGCGCTAACAAAGTACAAGTTATCAAAGCTGTACGTGGCGCAACTGGCCTAGGTCTTAAAGAAGCTAAAGGTCTTGTAGACTCAGCTCCTGCAGCGCTTAAAGAAGGCGTTGACAAAGCTGAAGCTGAAGCTCTTAAAGCACAGCTAGAAGAAGCTGGCGCTTCTGTTGAAATCAAGTAATTATTACTTAATTTCATAGCCGCAAGGCTAATGGCTGGTGGTTTATTAACCACCGGCCTTTTTGCGCTGTAGGGCTATGACGAAATTTCCGCTGTTTAACCGTCATAATCCGAGCAAAAAAACAGTCATTTTTTCGAAATGATTGTTCACTACCACTAAACAGCTGTTTGTCACCACCCCCTCTGAAGAGTGTTTTGGGTGGTTTGGGTCACTTATCAGCGAGCTGAGGAACCCCATGGTTTACTCTTATACCGAGAAAAAGCGCATCCGTAAGGATTTTGGTACTCGTCCACAAGTTTTGGACATTCCATACCTGTTATCGATCCAGCTTGATTCTTTCGACAAATTCATCGAACAGGATCCAGAAGGTCAATACGGTCTTGAAGCTGCTTTCCGTTCTGTATTTCCAATTCAGAGCTACAACGGCAATTCTGAGCTGCAATACGTTAGCTACCGTCTTGGTGAGCCAGTTTTTGACGTTAAAGAATGTCAAATCCGCGGTGTTACTTACTCAAAGCCACTACGCGTAAAACTACGTCTAGTTATCTTTGATCGAGATGCACCAGCAGGTACTGTAAAAGACATTAAAGAACAAGAAGTCTACATGGGCGAAATTCCGCTTATGACAGACAATGGTACTTTCGTAATTAATGGTACCGAGAGGGTTATCGTATCCCAGCTGCACCGAAGCCCAGGCGTGTTCTTCGACAGTGATAAGGGTAAGACCCACTCATCAGGTAAAGTTCTTTATAACGCACGTGTAATTCCTTACCGTGGCTCATGGTTAGACTTTGAGTTCGATCCTAAGGATAACTTATTCGTACGTATCGACCGTCGTCGTAAGCTACCAGCATCGATTATTCTTCGTGCACTTGGTAAATCGACTGAAGAGATCCTAGATCTGTTCTTCGACAAGGTGAACTTCGAAGTTAAAGACCAAACTCTTCTTATGGAGTTGGTTCCTGATCGTCTACGTGGTGAAACTGCGTCATTCGACATCGAAGCAAACGGTAAAACTTACGTTGAGACTGGTCGTCGTGTTACTGCTCGCCATATCCGTCAACTTGAAAAAGATGGCGTTGAGCACATCGAAGTACCAGTAGAGTACATCGTTGGTAAAGTTGCATCTAAAGATTACATCAACGAAGCAACTGGCGAGATCATCGTTGGCGCGAACCAAGAGATTAGCCTAGAAGCTCTTGCTAACCTGTCTCAAGCAGGCCACAAGGCTCTACAAACTCTGTTCACGAATGACCTAGATCACGGTCCATTCATGTCAGACACTCTACGTGCAGATAGCACAGTAGATCGCATCTCTGCATTGGTAGAAATCTACCGCATGATGCGTCCTGGCGAGCCACCAACGAAAGAAGCTGCAGAGTCTCTATTCGAAAGCCTATTCTTCTCTGAAGAACGTTACGACCTATCAACTGTAGGCCGTATGAAGTTCAACAGCTCTATCGAGCGTGAAGAAGAAGAAGAGCGCGGTACTCTGGATGAATCAGACATCATCGAAGTGATGAAGAAACTGATTGGTATCCGTAACGGTATTGGTGAAGTGGACGATATCGACCACCTTGGCAACCGTCGTATCCGTTCTGTAGGTGAAATGGCAGAAAACCAATTCCGTGTTGGTCTAGTTCGTGTAGAACGTGCCGTTAAAGAGCGCCTAAGCCTTGGTGACCTTGATGCAATCATGCCTCAAGATCTTATCAACGCTAAGCCGATCTCTGCTGCAGTTAAAGAATTCTTTGGCTCTTCACAGCTTTCACAGTTCATGGACCAAAACAACCCATTGTCAGAAGTTACGCACAAACGTCGTATCTCTGCTTTAGGTCCTGGTGGTCTTACTCGTGAGCGCGCAGGCTTCGAAGTACGTGACGTTCACGTAACTCACTACGGTCGTCTATGTCCGATCGAAACGCCTGAAGGTCCAAACATCGGTCTAATTAACTCACTATCTGCGTTTGCACGTTGTAACGATTACGGTTTCCTAGAAACTCCGTACCGTCGTGTAGTAGATGGTGTAGTAACAGAAGAAGTTGATTACCTGTCTGCAATCCAGGAAGGTCAATTCGTAATCGCGCAAGCAAACACCATTCTTACTGAAGAAGGTACGTTTGCAGATGAGCTAATCACAGCTCGTCAAAAAGGTGAATCTGGTCTTCACCCACGCGATCACGTTGACTACATGGACGTTGCGACAAACCAAGTAGTATCTATCGCTGCTTCGCTTATCCCGTTCCTAGAACACGATGATGCGAACCGTGCATTGATGGGTGCCAACATGCAACGTCAAGCTGTACCAACACTTAAGGCTGATAAGCCTCTAGTAGGTACTGGTATCGAACGTAACATCGCAGTTGACTCTGGTGTTACAGCGGTTGCTAAACGTGGTGGTCAAGTTCAGTCTGTAGACGCTTCTCGTATCGTAGTTAAGGTTAACGAAGATGAATTGGTACCTGGCGAAGCTGGTATCGATATCTACAACCTAACTAAGTACACGCGTTCGAACCAAAACACATGTATTAACCAACGTCCAACTGTACTTCCTGGTGAACCAGTTGCACGTGGCGATGTTCTTGCTGATGGTCCTTCAACAGACCTTGGTGAACTAGCTCTTGGCCAAAACATGCGTATCGCATTCATGCCTTGGAACGGTTACAACTTCGAAGACTCGATCTTAGTATCTGAGCGCGTAGTTCAAGAAGACCGTTTCACGACAATCCACATCCAAGAACTATCTTGTGTGGCTCGTGATACTAAGCTGGGTTCTGAAGAGATCACAGCTGATATTCCAAACGTAGGTGAGTCTGCTCTGTCTAAACTAGACGAGTCAGGTATCGTTTACATTGGTGCTGAAGTTAAGGGTGGCGACATCCTAGTTGGTAAAGTAACCCCTAAAGGTGAAACTCAACTGACTCCTGAAGAGAAGCTACTACGTGCTATCTTCGGTGAGAAAGCATCTGATGTTAAAGATACTTCTCTACGTGTACCAAACTCTGTTTCGGGTACTATCATCGATGTACAAGTCTTCACTCGCGATGGCGTAGAGAAAGACAAGCGTGCACTTGAAATCGAACAGATGCAGCTTAAAGAAGCTAAGAAAGACCTAACTGAAGAGTTCCAAATTCTTGAGGGTGGCCTTCTTAACCGTGTTAAAGCTGTACTTCTGTCAGGTGGTTACTCTGAAGCTAAGCTTGATACTATCGGTCGTAAGCAATGGCTAGAGCAAGTTCTAGAAGACGATGCGCTACAAACACAGCTTGAGCAACTTGCTGAGCAGTGGGATGAGCTAAAAGCAGACTTCGATAAGAAGTTTGAAACTAAGCGTCGTAAAATCACTCAAGGTGATGATCTAGCGCCTGGCGTTCTTAAGATTGTTAAAGTTTACCTAGCGGTTAAACGTCGTATCCAGCCTGGTGATAAGATGGCCGGTCGTCACGGTAACAAAGGTGTAATCTCTAAGATTAACCCTGTTGAAGACATGCCATACGATGAGAAAGGTCAGCCTGTAGACATCGTACTTAACCCGCTGGGTGTACCATCGCGTATGAACATCGGTCAGATCCTAGAAGTTCACTTAGGTTTGGCTGCGAAAGGTATCGGTGACAAGATCAACCAAATGGTTAAGGAACAACAAGAACTGCATAAGTTCCGTGAGTTCCTACAGAAGGTTTACGATCTTGGTGATACTCGTCAGAAAGTTGATATTGCTGAACTGTCTGATGATCAAGTTCGTACACTGATCAAGAACCTACGTGGCGGTCTACCGATTGCTACTCCTGTGTTCGACGGTGCTTCTGAGTCTCTAATCAAAGAACTACTTAAACTGGGTGATCTGCCAGAATCTGGTCAGCTTAAACTGTTTGATGGTCGTACTGGTGATTCGTTTGAGCGTCCTGTAACTGTTGGTTACATGTACATGCTGAAACTGAACCACTTGGTTGATGACAAGATGCATGCGCGTTCAACTGGTTCTTACAGCCTAGTAACTCAGCAACCACTTGGTGGTAAAGCTCAGTTCGGTGGTCAGCGTTTCGGTGAGATGGAAGTATGGGCACTAGAAGCATACGGTGCTGCATATACTCTACAAGAAATGCTAACAGTTAAGTCAGATGACGTTAACGGCCGTACTAAGATGTATAAGAACATCGTAGACGGTAACCATAGCATGGAACCTGGTATGCCTGAGTCGTTCAACGTACTGTTGAAAGAGATTCGCTCGCTAGGTATCAACATCGAGCTAGAAGACGAAGAGTAATCCCTCCTTCTTTTTAAAAGAAGATAGGATTATTTGGTAAAAGGGAGCTTGCTACAGCAGTGAGCTCCTTTAACTCCTTACAGGAGCTGAATGTGAAAGACTTATTAAACTTTCTAAAAGCACAGCATAAGACCGAAGAATTTGATGCAATCAAAATCGGTCTATCTTCACCAGACATGATCCGTTCATGGTCTTTTGGTGAAGTTAAAAAGCCGGAAACAATTAACTATCGTACGTTCAAACCTGAACGTGATGGTCTGTTCTGTGCACGTATTTTTGGTCCAGTTAAAGACTACGAATGTCTTTGTGGCAAATACAAGCGCCTGAAGCACCGTGGTGTTATCTGTGAGAAGTGTGGCGTTGAAGTTACACAAACTAAAGTTCGTCGTGACCGCATGGGCCACATCGAGCTAGCTTCACCAGTTGCTCACATCTGGTTCCTAAAATCACTGCCGTCTCGTATCGGTCTACTAATGGATATCCCTCTACGTGATATCGAACGTGTTCTTTACTTCGAGATGTACGTAGTAACTGAACCAGGTATGACTGATCTAGAAAAATCTCAGATGCTTACTGAAGAAGAGTATCTGGATCGTCTAGAAGAGTGGGGTGACGAATTTACTGCTAAGATGGGTGCTGAAGCGATCAAAGATCTGCTTGCAACAATGGACCTTCATCAAGAAGTGGAAGAAATGCGCGAAGAGTTAGAAACGACTAACTCAGAAACTAAGCGTAAAAAAGTTACTAAGCGCCTGAAGCTAGTTGAAGCGTTCATTGCATCGGGTAACGATCCGCAATGGATGATTCTGACTGTACTTCCGGTTCTGCCGCCAGATCTACGTCCTCTAGTACCACTAGATGGCGGTCGTTTTGCGACTTCAGATCTGAACGACCTTTACCGTCGTGTGATTAACCGTAACAACCGTTTGAAGCGCCTTCTAGAGCTAGCTGCTCCGGACATCATCGTACGTAACGAAAAGCGTATGCTGCAAGAGTCTGTTGATGCACTTCTAGATAACGGTCGTCGTGGTCGTGCTATCACTGGTTCTAACAAGCGTCCTCTGAAATCTCTTGCTGATATGATCAAGGGTAAACAAGGTCGTTTCCGTCAGAACCTTCTAGGTAAACGTGTAGACTACTCTGGCCGTTCTGTAATCACAGTAGGTCCATACCTTCGTCTACATCAGTGTGGTCTTCCTAAGAAGATGGCACTTGAGCTATTTAAGCCGTTCATCTACAGCAAGCTAGAAACTCGTGGCATGGCTACGACAATCAAAGCTGCTAAGAAGATGGTAGAGCGCGAAGAAGCTATCGTTTGGGATATCCTGGACGAAGTAATCCGCGAACACCCAGTACTGCTTAACCGTGCACCTACACTTCACCGTCTAGGTATCCAAGCGTTTGAACCAGTACTAATCGAAGGTAAAGCGATTCAGCTTCACCCACTAGTGTGTGCGGCATACAACGCCGACTTCGATGGTGACCAAATGGCGGTACACGTGCCTCTAACTCTAGAAGCACAGCTTGAAGCACGTACACTGATGATGTCGACGAATAACATTCTGTCGCCAGCGTCAGGTGATCCGATCATCGTACCTTCTCAGGACGTTGTATTGGGTCTTTACTACATGACACGTGACAAGATCAACGTGAAAGGCGAAGGTATGTACCTTGCTGGCCCTGCTGAGGCTGAAAAGGCATACCGTACTAAGACTGCTGAGCTACACGCTCGCGTTAAAGTACGTATCACCGAAACTGTAGTAGACGAAGATGGTAACAGCACTACTGAAACGAAGATGGTTGATACAACTGTCGGCCGTGCAATGCTATGGCAAATCGTTCCAGCTGGCCTACCGTACAGCATCGTTAACCAAAAGTTAGGTAAGAAGCAGATCTCTACTCTTCTTAACGAGTGTTACCGTAAGCTTGGTCTAAAAGATACAGTAGTATTTGCTGACCAAATCATGTACGCAGGTTTTGCATACGCTGCACTTTCTGGTGTTTCTGTAGGTATCGACGATATGGTTGTACCTCAAGCGAAATACGATGAAATTGAATCTGCTGAAGAAGAAGTTCGCGAAATCCAAGAGCAATTCCAATCTGGTCTTGTTACTGCGGGTGAGCGTTACAACAAAGTTATCGATATCTGGGCATCTACGAATGACCGCGTTGCGAAAGCAATGATGGATAACCTATCTTCTGAAACAGTTATCAACCGTGACGGCGAAGAAGAACAGCAAGAATCGTTCAACAGCATCTACATGATGGCCGACTCGGGCGCACGTGGTTCTGCAGCTCAGATTCGTCAGCTAGCAGGCATGCGTGGTCTGATGGCGCGTCCAGATGGTTCAATCATCGAAACGCCGATCACAGCGAACTTTAAAGAAGGTCTAAACGTCCTTCAGTACTTTATCTCAACGCACGGTGCTCGTAAGGGTCTTGCGGATACAGCACTGAAAACAGCAAACTCGGGTTACCTAACTCGTCGTCTAGTAGACGTTGCTCAAGACGTTGTAGTACACGAACATGACTGTGGCACGCATGAAGGTATCGACATGATGCCTCACATCGAAGGTGGTGACGTTAAAGTTGCACTTTCTGAGCTTGCTCTAGGTCGTGTAGTAGCTGAAGACGTTCTTAAGCCTGGTACTGAAGATGTACTGATTCCACGTAATACTCTGATTGATGAGAAGTGGTGTCAAATCATGGAAGACAACTCAGTAGATAGCATGAAAGTGCGCTCTGTTGTTACCTGTGATGCAGACTTCGGTTGTTGTGCACAGTGTTACGGTCGTGACCTAGCACGTGGTCACCTAGTGAACCAAGGTGAAGCAGTTGGTGTTATCGCTGCACAATCTATCGGTGAACCGGGTACACAGCTAACGATGCGTACGTTCCACATCGGTGGTGCGGCATCTACTGCAGCAGCAGAGAACAGCATCCAAGCTAAGACAACAGGTACTGTGAAACTTCACAATGCTAAGTTCGTAGTTAACAAAGATAAGAAACTGGTTATCACTTCTCGTGCATCTGAGATGACGATTATTGATGAATTCGGCCGTACTAAAGAGAAGCACAAACTTCCTTACGGTTCGATGCTAACCAAAGGCGACAACGCAGCAGTTACTGCTGGTGAAGTTGTAGCTAACTGGGAAGCGCATACCATGCCAATCATCACTGAAGTGGCAGGTCGTATCCAATTCGTAGATATGATCGATGGTATTACAGTTTCTCGTCAAACTGACGATCTAACGGGTCTTTCTTCAAGTGAAGTTACAGACGCAGCAGCTCGCCCAGCAGCAGGTAAAGATATGCGTCCAGCTATCAAACTTGTTGATGAGCAAGGTAACGACGTAATGATCCCTGGTACTGATATGCCAGCTCACTACTTCCTACCTGGCAAAGCGATTGTAAACATCGAAGATGGCGCTGAAGTTGGCATCGGTGACACACTATCTCGTATCCCTCAAAAATCGAGCGGAAACAAAGATATCACCGGTGGTCTACCACGCGTAGCTGACCTATTCGAAGCTCGTAAGCCTAAAGAGCCTGCGATCCTTGCTGAGCACACAGGTACTGTGTCTTTCGGTAAAGAAACGAAAGGTAAGCGTCGTCTAGTAATCACTCGTGAAGGCGGTGACGCTTACGAAGAGATGATTCCTAAGCATCGTCAATTGAACGTGTTCGAAGGTGAGAAGATTGAACGTGGTGATGTAATCGCCGACGGTCCTGAAACTCCACACGATATCCTGCGTCTACGTGGTATCCACGCAGTAACTCAGTACATCGCGAACGAAGTTCAAGAAGTTTACCGCTTACAAGGCGTAAAGATTAACGATAAGCACATCGAGACTATCGTTCGTCAAATGCTACGTAAGTGTACAATCACTCATTCTGGTGACTCTCCGTTCCTACCTGGCGAACAAGTTGAGTACCACAATGTTAAGATTGCTAACCGTAAGCTAGAAGCTGAAGGTAAAGAACTAGTACGTTTCGAACGTGATCTACTAGGTATTACTAAAGCATCTCTTGCAACTGAGTCATTCATCTCAGCTGCATCGTTCCAAGAAACGACTCGCGTACTAACAGAAGCTGCGGTTTCTGGTAAGCGTGATGACCTTCGCGGTCTGAAAGAGAACGTAATTGTTGGTCGTCTGATCCCAGCTGGTACTGGTTTCGCATACCACCAAGAGCGTCAAAAACAACGTGAAGAAGAGCAAGAAGGTCCTTCAGCTGAACAAGCTACTGACAATCTAGCAGCACTTCTAAACGCTGGTTTCTCTTCAGAAGAGTAAGCTCTACGAGTAGTCTCTAAGAGATAAGAAAAAGGCACCTTCGGGTGCCTTTTTTGTATCTGGCGTATTGGTATTTAGCTATGACTTATAAAGTGATAGGTGTGCTTATCTAGCTGGTGAGGTTGGATTTATGTCCTGAAGAGTGCTCTTTGAGGCCAGTAAGATAAAGGGTAGAGATGATTAGGCTGATTAGGGCTGTAACCATATGCTTATGGCTAAAGGTCAGGGCGAGCGAGTAAGCTCTGTCTGAAAGGTTCTGGGTAGTTTGGATAACCTTACAGACAAAACAAAAAGCTTGCACAGAGGCAAGCTTATTAAGGATTCGGCTAACTAAGCGCCTGGTGGAATCGCTAAACTGTCTGCAATAAGCTGGATAAGATTATCTTCTACTTCAAAACGTAGTTCGAGTAGTTCACCTATTTTGGACATATCTCCTTCGAAGTTAGGCAACTCATCGTCTGCATTTACTTTAACGTACTTATCATTGAATTCTAGAAGCGGCTCGGTTGTAAGTACGATCTTCGCGTAAGTTGTATCAATCTCGTCATTGGTTTTAAAGCCTGTTGCTTGCCATTTTTTCATGACCATATCGTAGATCTTAAAATGACCCTCTGAGATATAATCGACAACATGATCACAGAATGAGCTTATTTCTTTAGGGGAAGGGAGTTCAACAACGTTTGATTGCCCGTTGCTAGCTGGCTGCAGGGCACCTAGCTTACAATACTCAACGATTAGAGACTGTCGAGTTTCGAGCCAATGATCGATGACCTCATTAGAGCCACCCCATTGTTCTTGTATTTGTTTGAATTTATTTAGCATGACCATGTCCTCATGATCTGATCACAACCTTGTGATCAAGTAATTGCCTAAGCAGGGTCCGTTTTATTGGTAGCTACTAAAATTAATAGCTTGAAATATTCTCTGCTACAACTCTAGTATGAAATTAGATTGCCAGTAAAATGAACGAACTGCAAGCAATGAGGCATAGGGATGTTAAAAAAAAGTGATAACAAAATGACAGAGCAAGCTTATTGGTGCGTCGTTTCTGGTAGTGATATTTGGGTTAATAATGATCAGTTTCCGTTTGGCTCTGCTGAAGAGCTTGGGCTGAGTGTGGAGCATGCAATCTGTATTGGTCAGCATCAAGGTCGCAAGGTGTATTGGCTCAACGATTGTGATGTGGAGAATGAGCTGAGCATGGTCAGCCTAAGAGAGTTACTGCACTGGCCTGAAGTGAGTTTCTTGACTGCAAGCAAAGCCATCCAATATGGGCATATGACTCAAAGTATGCGTTTTTGCCCTCAGTGTGGTGGTCGAAATCATCTCAACCATAACCAGGTGGCGATGCAGTGTGGAGATTGCCGCACACTTCATTATCCTCGTATCTTCCCGTGCATCATTGTCGCTGTACGAAACGACAACAAGATATTGCTTGCGCAGCACCCAAGACATAAGACAGGTATGTATACCGTGATAGCGGGCTTCCTAGAGGTCGGAGAGACCTTAGAGCAGTGTGTGGCAAGAGAAGTCAAAGAAGAAACGGGTATCGATGTCGATAATATTCGTTATTTTGGCAGCCAGCCATGGGCGTTTCCATCGAGTATGATGATGGGCTTTCTCGCAGATTATGCTGGTGGTACGCTCAAGCCTGACTACAGCGAGCTATCGGATGCTCAATGGTTTGACGTAACAAGCCTGCCTGATGTTGCTCCTGTTGGAACCATTGCGAGACAGTTGATTGAGAAAACCGTTGATGACGTGATGAAAGATGGTGTGACTGAGCAGATACTAGAGCACTAATTTGCCTGTGATAGTATTTGGCCTATGGGTGATCAAAAGCTAAAAAAAACCCTCCACAAGTGGAGGGGGTAAGTAAGATGTCGTTATGAGATGCTGAGTAGTGACTACTCAGATATTATAATTGTAATTTTCGCTAGCGAACAAATTTTTAACATGCTCCCGTAATTGGGTGCAAATTAAGCATTGATTTAAAAGTTAATAACTTGATCTAGGTTGCAAAGCACACAGCTTTTACCCTTCAATCAGTGTTAGAATACTTGCCATCAAAACTAGACAAGATTGAATTGGAATTTAACGGAATGACCGAATTAAAAAACGATCGCTATTTACGCGCACTTTTAAAACAGCCTGTTGATTACACACCGGTATGGATGATGCGCCAAGCTGGCCGCTATCTTCCTGAATACAAAGCAACGCGCGCTGAAGCGGGCGATTTCATGTCTTTGTGCAAAAACGCGGAACTGGCATCAGAAGTAACACTTCAACCTTTACGTCGTTTCCCGCTTGATGCGGCAATCTTGTTCTCAGACATCCTAACTATCCCTGATGCAATGGGCTTAGGTTTGTACTTTGAAACAGGTGAAGGTCCTAAGTTTGAGCGTCCTATCACGTGTAAAGCTGACGTAGAGAAGATTGGCCTACCTGATCCAGAAGGCGAGCTTCAATACGTAATGAATGCCGTTCGTCAGATCCGTAAAGACCTGAAAGGCGAAGTGCCACTGATTGGTTTCTCTGGTAGCCCATGGACTCTAGCGACATACATGGTTGAAGGTGGAAGCTCTAAAGCATTCACTAAGATCAAGAAGATGATGTACGCAGAACCACAAACGCTGCACCTGCTTCTAGACAAGCTAGCTGACAGTGTTATCGAATACCTGAACGCGCAAATTAAAGCGGGTGCTCAATCGGTAATGGTATTTGATACATGGGGTGGTGTACTGACCCCTCGTGACTACAACCTATTCTCACTGCAATACATGCACAAAATCGTTGATGGCCTAATCCGTGAAAACGAAGGTCGTCGAGTACCGGTTACTCTGTTCACTAAGAACGGTGGCATGTGGCTTGAGTCTATCGCAGCAACAGGTTGTGATGCGGTTGGTCTAGACTGGACAATCAACATCGCAGATGCAAAAGCTCGCATCGGCGACAAAGTTGCTCTGCAAGGTAACATGGATCCTTCAATGCTTTACGCTCAGCCTGAACGTATTCGCGAAGAAGTGGGCAGCATCCTTGAAGGCTTCGGCGACGGTGGTACAGGTCATGTATTTAACCTAGGCCACGGTATCCACTTAGATGTACCGCCAGAGAACGCTGGTGTATTCGTTGACGCTGTTCACGAATTGTCTAAGCCTTACCACAAGTAATTCTGAGTAAGATTATTGAAAGCGCTGTTGGGAAACCAACAGCGCTTTTTTATTGTCTGAAATTGGCATTTGATGGCGGTTTAATCTTATTGTGTGCAGTTAATCAGGCATTTGGATCATGGTAGGCCAAATGCTCTGAGATGTGTTTCCTGATATAAGGAATGACTTCATTTTCAAACCAAGGGTTCTTCTTGAGCCAGATATTATTGCGTGGCGAAGGGTGGGGTAATGGCAAAAACTCAGGCGCCCACCTTTGCCAATCACGCACGGTTTCGGTCAATGTGCTGGTGGTTTTGTTTGTTAGGTAATGGTTTTGTGCGTACTGGCCAATCAGCAGTGTCATTTGAACATTGGGTAGAGATTGCAGCACTTTGTTGTGCCAAAGCTCCGCGCACTCTTTGCGTGGTGGGAGATCACCACTTTTCCCTTTCCCCGGATAACAAAACCCCATAGGCACAATCGCGACTTTTTGCTCGTCGTAAAAAGTATCGCTATCTATCCCTAACCATCCTCTTAATCGTTCGCCACTGGCG
Source organism: Vibrio sp. 10N.261.52.C2 (assembly GCF_041471425.1). Classification (NCBI taxonomy): domain Bacteria; kingdom Pseudomonadati; phylum Pseudomonadota; class Gammaproteobacteria; order Vibrionales; family Vibrionaceae; genus Vibrio; species Vibrio sp. 10N.261.52.C2. The sequence continues at coordinate 16,317 of NZ_JBFROH010000030.1, forward strand.
TCATTCCAAGGGATCGACGACTCATGCACCTTGATACCCGGCGCTTGACCTATTATCAGCAAGCGCGCGTTTGGATGCGCTTGAATCACCGGGTTGGCACCGTGTGATAGGTGAGGCTCACAAGCTCGGCATTGTCGAATCTCTTTAAGTAACGAAGAGGACATCAGTAACCTTTATCAAAATCGATGACATGATTAAGTGTAAAGCCATCTCGCCACTGTTTGTAATTCTCTGCGAAGATCTCGACTACTTGTCTTGGCTCACTGAGTGCAGCGATGTGTGGAGTGATGGTGACTTGCGGTAGTTTCCAGAAAGGATGTTCCTGAGAGAGGGGTTCACTTTCAAACACATCTAAAAATGCGTGTTCTACCCATCTGTTTTTTATGGCGAGCAACAAGGCTTTATTGTCGATACTTTCCCCTCGACCGACATTAAACAGCAACACATTAGAGCAGTAACCTAACGTGGTTTGGTTCAACAGCTGATAGGTTTCAGCGGTTGATGGCAAGGTGTTGACCACAATATCGGCCTGCTTAAGGGCAGCCTCTATCTCATTGATGTGGAAAGTCTCTTTAAAGGTTTCTTGTTTGGATGGGATACCCGTACGGTTGACACCTATGGTATGAATACCAAAAGCCGCCGCGGTTTTTGCCAAATGACTGCCGATTGAACCTGTTCCTAAAATCACCATAGTTTTGTCAGTTAGGCTAGTATAAAGCTGTGGCTGCCAGTTTCGTTGTTGTTGATGCTGGTGGTAATGAGGGAAGTGTCTACAGTGACTGATTGTGTAACCCAATACGTATTCTGCGATAGCCGGACCAAAGATGCCTTTGACGTTGGTTAGCGTATAGTCCTGACGCAGATCTGGCTGAGTGAGTTTATTGATTCCGGCATAGGTACTCTGTACCCAGTCTAGCTCTTTAAACTCGCCGAGGCGTTCTGCGATTAGAGGTGGTGACGCCAAGACAATCTGTGCTGATTCGGGGTTTTGAGTGATTTCTAGGTCGGGTAAATCCTGGTTTAGAATCAGTTGCGTATAGGTATCGTCATGCTCAGTAAGAATATAGAGCTTATTCGTAAAATTGTTCATCGGCTTACCTTTTCCCCCCAGGGTTTATCAAGTACACTTTCGCTGTCTTTTTCTGCAATTATTGAGTGACTATGCTTCAGAATCCACTGCAGGTTCGTCTTGAAAAGTTAGAACCTTGGCAACAAATTACCTTTATGGCGTGTCTATGTGAGCGTATGTACCCTAACTATGCCATGTTTTGTGAGAATACAGAATTTGCGGAAGCTCGAATCTATCGTGATGTTTTGGATAGCATTTGGGAAATCCTGACGGTTAAAACAGCAAAGGTGAACTTTGAGCGTCAACTTGAGAAGGTTGAAGAGCTATTCCCTAGCGGTGATGATTTTGATTTTTATGGTGTTTACCCAGCAATGGACGCATGCCAAGGCCTAGCAACGCTAATTCATGGTCTTCTTGACCGTGAACATATGTTGGAAGCGGTAATTAAAGTGAGTCAACAATCGGTGAAGACGGTTGCTGAGCTTGAGTTTGCTCAAGGCGCTGAAGAAGTGACGAACGAAAACCAGAAAGAAAACGAAGCGGTATGTGAAGAGTGGGACGTTCAGTGGGCCATTTTCCGACCTTTACGTGAAACGACTGAGCGTGACTTAGAGTTGATCAAAGACCTACGCCACGAACTGCGTGAAGACCCAGTCAGTAACATTGGTGTTGCGCTATAATTCGCAATTGCACCAAGGTACGAATAAAAACAAAGGCTCCCTAGGGAGCCTTTGTGGTATCTGACGGTATCAAATTGAGATTAAGCGTCTTTTTTGTCTTCGTTCTGCACTTTGTCTTTTGATGCGTCGTCGTCATTCGTTGATTTTGCATCTGAAGAGTCGTTGTCTGCTGGAGTTTCTTCCTCTAGCTCGTCCTCGTCATCGCGGTTTTCGATAACACCGTGTGTCTCTTTCCACTTCTCCCAGCGTTGGAACGCCAGTTCTTGCATATCAGTCGTCTTATCCGCTTCATCGACAATCTCTTCGCCCACTAGGTGCTCAAAGATGTCTTCTAGGGTGATGATGCCCTGAATAGTGCCGTATTCGTCCACAACTAAAGACAGTTGCAGGCGGTTTGCCATCATCTGGTCAAAGGCTTTAGCCAAGCCCATGTTGTTCAGCAACACGTGGATAGGGCGCATTACTTCACCCAGAGCTTTCTCACCACAACCGGCTTGCTGCAATCTAAACAGCTCTAACCGGTGAACAAAACCGATGATGTTGTCACTCTGCTCGCTGTAAACCAGCGGGCGTGAGAATGGCGTGTCTTTATGTTGTTCTAGGAAGGTATTGACACTCATTTCCGCATCAACACGGAATACCACTGGGCGCGGCGTCATTATTTGAGTCACGGGTACATCTTGAATACCCAGTAGGTTGCTCAGGATTTTTGATTCGCCTTCTGCAAACTCGCCGCTCTCTTTTGCCAAAATCGCCATTGCAGATAGCTCATCACGCATTTTTGGTGCTTGGTGGCCACGAGCAAGACGTTTGGTGATCTGTTCTGAGAACCAGACAAACGGTGTTAGGAAGAACACCATCCAGCGCAGCACGCTTGCCGAAGCAGGGGCAAGTTGACGCCAGTAGGTTGCACCAATGGTTTTTGGAACAATCTCAGATAATACCAAGATACCTAGCGTTAGCACGGCAGAGAAGACACCTAACCATTGGCTACCAAAAACGACAGCCGCTTGTGCACCTGCTGTCGCAGCTCCGATAGTATGGGCGATGGTGTTGAGCGTTAAAATTGACGCAAGCGGGCGGTCAATATCTGTTTTCAGTTTGTCTAAAGACTCTGCTGCAGGGTGCCCATTTTGTTTTAGTTGAGCAATGTAGCTCGGACTAATACTCAAAAGTACAGCTTCCAAAACAGAACAAATGAAAGAAACTCCAATAGCAATGGAGACGTAAATAGATAGCAGCAGCATGTTTGCCCTTAAATTAAATTGTACGCTTTAGCAGCGATTCAGCGTGGATTATAGTGAAAAAGTAGTGGCTAGGTCATCATTAATTTTGCTCTCAGCCCCTTTTAAACAAGGGCTTGCTTAATAAAATCAGTAACAAATTGTGAGTTATTACTCATATTATGGCTAAAACTACGGCATTAGAGCTAAAGATCGACGACAAACCTTTGCCAGATGGGGCATTTATGTTTTAGAGTGAATTGAATTCAAAAATACAAAGAAGGGAAACCTAAAATGAACAAGACTCAATTAATCGACTTTATTGCTGAAAAAGCGGACCTTTCTAAAGCACAAGCTAAAGCTGCTCTAGAAGCGACTCTTGGCGGTGTTACAGATGCTCTTAAAGATGGCGATCAAGTTCAGCTAATTGGTTTTGGTACTTTTAAAGTAAACCACCGTGCAGCTCGCACTGGTCGTAACCCAAAAACTGGTGATGAGATCCAAATCGCTGCTGCAAATGTTCCAGCATTTGTTGCAGGTAAAGCGCTGAAAGATTCAGTGAAATAATCTAAACTGTACCGAGGTAGTCGTATTCCACCTCGGTACAGGTTTTTATGAAAAAAGCATTTCTTCTCGTTTCACTATTATCTACATTTCTTATTGGCTGTTCTTCAACAAGCCCTCGCAAAAACCTAGAGCAATTTGAAACTCACACTGGCGGCCAAGTCATGGGCGACGCGACGAGTTTCTACTGGGTTACAAACAAGCTAACACAACCTCATACTTCAGCTGACTACGTCACTGTCGGCGATTACGGCTGGTACCAAACTGATTATGCTTGGTCAGAAGGCGTGCTTCGTGAATTCATTCGTGAAGGCGAGCAGCGTAATTCTTCTAATGAGCTGGTTCCCTATCGAGTCCATGTGCGTTTCAATAAGTCAGGCGAAGCTGTGTATCAACAGTATCGTATTGATAGCAAAATCTTACCTATCCAAGCCAAGCAGCTTGAAAACTATCAGAAAGAAGCGACGTCGGTTCTAGAGACCACAACGAAGCAGCATGATGAAGGGCTTAGGCTGATTCAGGGTTACTGGAATGGCAGCTCTTTTAAAACGTGCGCTGGTGGTGAGTTTGATCGCATTGAATTTAACCAGACCTTGCCAGGCTTCGTGATTGACCGATTGGCGTCTGTGGAAAGCTATGCGGCGTTTCTTGGCAGTGATTCACTGGGTAAGATGAGCGTGGAAGAGTTACTGATGCTGGCTGAAGACAGCCATGATTGTGTCGTTAGGCCATCATTGTTGAAAGAATAGCGAGTAATCAAAGGATTGAGAGTATTTGGCCTACTGTAGGCCAAGTGCCTATTTGTCTGTACAAATACAGATTCTTGTGTAAATGAGATAATAAAAGGCGCCTATTGAGGCGCCTTTTTCTGTTATTCACTTGCTGTCATTTGCTTACTGTTATTGGAAAGTAAGCGAGCAACAAGATTGTTTACTGCTCTTGTTCGCGCGCAATCGCACGGTAACCAATATCATTGCGGTGGAACATACCATTCCAGCTAACTTGCTTCGTCAACGCGTAAGCGCGCTCTTGAGCCTCAGAAACCGTATTGCCCAGTGCTGTTGCACAAAGTACACGACCGCCGTTTGTCACAACGTCGCCAGCTTCATTATTTGTCGTACCCGCGTGGAAAACCTTTTGGCCTTCAACTTCGCTTGTTGGTAGTGAAATAACGTCACCTTTTGCGTAGTCAGCAGGGTAACCGCCAGCCGCAAGAACAACACCGATAGAAGCGCGTGGATCCCACTTCGATTCTGCTTCGTCGAGCTTCTCGTCGATAGCCATTAGGCAAAGTTCAACAAGGTCTGACTCCATACGCATCATGATAGGTTGCGTTTCAGGGTCGCCAAAGCGGCAGTTGTATTCGATAACTTTAGGTGTGCCGTCAGCATCGATCATTAGGCCAGCGTAAAGGAAACCTGTGTAAGGTGCGCCTTCTGCGTCCATACCACGTACCGTTGGGTAGATAACTTCCTCAAGGATACGGTTGTGGATTTCTGGAGTTACAACCGGCGCAGGAGAGTAAGCACCCATGCCGCCCGTGTTTGGCCCAGTGTCTTTGTCGCCAACACGTTTGTGATCTTGGCTGGTGGCCATAGGAAGCACGCTAGAGCCGTCAACCATTACGATGAAGCTTGCTTCTTCGCCTTCGAGGAACTCTTCGATAACAACGCGGCTGCCTGCTTCGCCAAAGGCGTTGCCCGCTAGCATGTCTTTGATTGCGTCTTCTGCTTCTTCAAGGGTCATCGCAACGATAACGCCTTTACCTGCCGCAAGACCGTCAGCTTTCACTACGATAGGAGCGCCTTGCTCGCGAACGTAAGCGATAGCTGGCTCAATCTCAGTGAAGTTTGAGTAGTAACCTGTTGGGATATCATGACGAGCTAGGAAGTCTTTAGTGAATGCTTTAGAGCCTTCAAGCTGTGCTGCAGCTTGAGTAGGGCCGAAGATTGGCAAACCTACTTCGCGGAATGCATCAACCACACCGATAACCAATGGTGCTTCAGGGCCCACGATAGTCAGTTCGATTTTTTTATCTTGAGCAAACGCGACTAAACCAGCGATGTCTTCAACGCCGATGTTTACGTTCTCTAGTTTTGGCTCAAGTGCAGTACCTGCGTTACCTGGAGCGATGAATACTGTTTCAACGTTTGGGTTTTGTGCTGCTTTCCAACCTAGTGCATGCTCACGACCGCCAGCACCAATAATCAATACATTCATGTTTTAAACCTTCAATCAAAATTGATAGTAGTAGAACTAAAAAATGTCTGAGCAACACTAAATGATAGTGTTGCTCATCTCGGAGCGCAGCGTTCTCGTTTCCCGTAGCGAAGCGCTCTCGTATCTTTTCTTTCTAGTGGCGGAAGTGACGCATGCCCGTAAAGATCATCGCCATGCCGTGTTCGTCTGCTGCTGCGATAACTTCGTCATCACGCATAGAGCCGCCCGGTTGGATAACACACTTGATGCCAGCCTCTGCAGCCGCATCGATACCGTCACGGAATGGGAAGAATGCATCTGATGCCATCACACAGCCTTCAACCTGTAGACCTTCGTCTGCAGCTTTGATGCCTGCGATTTTCGCAGAGTAAACGCGGCTCATTTGGCCAGCGCCAACACCAATTGTCATGTCGCCTTTCGAGTAAACGATAGCGTTAGATTTAACGTATTTCGCTACTTTCCAGCAGAATAGAGCATCTTTCAATTCTTCAGCTGTAGGTTGGCGCTTAGAAACCACTTTAAGGTCATCTTCAGACACCATGCCTTGGTCGCGGTCTTGAACTAGCAAACCACCGTTAACGCGTTTAACGTCAAAGCCAGTTGTCTTCGTTGTCCACTCACCACACTCAAGTAGGCGAAGGTTTTTCTTAGCCGCTACGATTGCTACTGCTTCAGCAGAAACTGATGGTGCAATGATAACTTCAACGAATTGACGCTCAGTGATAGCCGTTGCTGTTGCAGCGTCTAGCTCACGGTTGAAAGCGATGATGCCGCCAAATGCAGAAGTTGGGTCTGTTTTGAATGCACGGTCGTAAGCTTCTAGGATGTCTTCACCTAGTGCAACACCACATGGGTTAGCGTGCTTAACGATCACACATGCTGGCTGGTCGAACTCTTTCACACACTCAAGTGCTGCGTCGGTGTCAGCGATGTTGTTGTAAGAAAGGGCTTTACCTTGAATCTGGCGAGCTGTAGAAACTGATGCTTCTTCAGGGTTTGCTTCAACGTAGAATGCGGCTGCCTGGTGGCTGTTCTCACCGTAGCGCATGTCTTGCTTTTTCTCGAACTGTTGGTTGAACGTGCGAGGGAATTTGCTCTTGTTTTCAGGAGAAGGTTCGTCACCTTCTTTGTTCTCACCGTAAGATGGAACCATAGTGCCGAAGTAGTTTGCGATCATGCCGTCGTAAGAAGCGGTGTGCTCGAATGCTGCGATAGCGAGGTCGAAGCGAGTCTCTAGTGTTAGAGATTTATCGTTCGTGTCCATTTCAGCGACAACGCGCTCGTAGTCGTGTGCGTTAACAACGATCGTTACGTCTTTGTGGTTTTTCGCTGCAGAGCGAACCATTGTAGGGCCGCCGATGTCGATGTTCTCAACAGCATCAGCAAGGGTACAACCTTCTTTAGCAACGGTTTCTGCGAATGGGTATAGGTTTACAACAACCATATCGATAGGGTTGATACCGTGAGTTTCCATCACGTCATCATCTTGGCCACGACGGCCTAGAACACCACCATGAACTTTTGGGTGCAGAGTCTTAACACGGCCATCCATCATTTCTGGGAAACCAGTGTAGTCAGATACTTCTGTAACAGAGATGCCTTTTTCAGCAAGCAGGCGAGCAGTGCCACCGGTAGATAGGATATCTACACCACGGTTAGCAAGAGCTTGTGCAAATTCAACGATACCAGTTTTGTCTGATACGCTGATTAGAGCGCGGCGAATTGGACGAGCGTTATTCATGCTTCCATCTTCCTCAAATTCATGGGGTTAAAATAAAGATATTTGCCAAAAAAGAACTTGTTTCTATCTTCTTAGCGTGGATTATCTTAGATACCAGTAAGAGATAAAATATTGGCCAGTTTTGGTAAAGACCTTTTGGGTTAGTCTTATGATTAAGCTATAAGATAACCAACTCCAAATTTGATGGCGCAGATTCTAACTAATTTATTACAAAAAAGCTCGCGCAATCGTTTGGCATCTCAAAATTAATTATGAAAAGTGCCATTTCAGCCTGAAAAGTAACGATAAGGTTAATTGTGGAATGGACGAAACAGTAGGAAAAAACATGTTTCAGATCGGTGAATTAGCGAAGCGATGCGGTGTGACAGCCGATACCTTGCGATTTTATGAGAAGAATAACCTGATCGCGCCAGCCAGTCGCAGTGACTCGGGTTATCGCCTATATGATGAAAATAACCAGAAACAGGTGACGTTTATTCTCAAATCTAAAGCGTTGGGGCTGAGTTTGGACGAGATTAAAGAATTGCTTGAGATTCGCCTCGAGGCCACACAGCACAGTTGCGCTGAAGTGAAGTCGATTACCTCAGCAAAATTAGAGATGATTGATGAGAAGATCACTGAGTTAACTAAGATTCGCACCGCACTTAAGAAGATTAATGATGCGTGTTGCGGCCACGTAGACGACGATGCAAGCCATTGTTCGATTCTGGCAGCCTTGGATTCCGCAAACGTCGACAAAGGGCGCTGTTGTCGCACTGGAGAGTAATCAGCCACTATCACGGATCGACAAGCCAAAAAAAAGCCAAACTCAACAATGAGCTTGGCTTTCAATTCAATAAATTACGAAAGAACGATTAGTTCATGCCGTATTTTTTAAGTTTCTTGCGAAGAGTACCGCGGTTAATACCCATCATGGTTGCTGCGCGAGTTTGGTTACCGCGAGTGTACTGCATGATAGTGTCTAGTAGTGGCTGTTCAACTTCAGCTAATACTAATTCGTATAACTCGCTGACTTCTTGACCGTTTAATTGAGCAAGGTAATTTTTCAATGATGCTTTAACTGAGTCACGTAGTGGCTTCTGCGTGATTTGGTCTTGTGATGTAACTGTAGTTACTGTCAATGCTTCTGAAGTCAGATTTTGTTCGAACATATTCGGTCTAGCTCTTCTCGTAATTATGGTGCAACGTTATCAAAAAAACCTTCTAGCGCTTCAAGCTGCAGATCACCTGCTTCGAATGCGTTGAAGGTACGGCGAAACTCACTCGCTTGTTCATGTTCTTTTAGATACCAACCCACATGCTTACGAGCGATGCGAGGGCCTAAAAACTCTCCATAAAATTCATGTAGAGCGTGCACATGACCAAGCATGATGTCTTTCACTTCCGAAATCGGGAGTGGGTCCATCGTGGTGCCGTTTTCCAAATAGTGTAGGATTTCGTTAAAAATCCAAGGACGTCCTTGGGCAGGTCGACCTATCATTAAAGCATCAGCGCCGGTGTACTCCAGCACAAACTTCGCTTTTTCCGGACTATCGATATCACCGTTAGCGATAACCGGAATAGATACTGCTTGTTTCGCTGCTTTAATGTGTTTGTATTCTGCCTCACCTTTGTACATACAAGCGCGAGTTCTTCCATGGAGCGCAAGAGCTTGTATGCCGCAGTCTTCGGCTATTTTCGCGATTTGGACACAGTTTCTATTGTCTGTATCCCAGCCTGTGCGCGTTTTCAACGTTACTGGAACGTCGACAGCATTTACCACCGCTTTCAGAATGTCTTCAATGAGTTCTGGATGCTGCAGTAAGGCTGAGCCCGCAAGCTTCTTATTCACTTTTTTGGCTGGACAACCCATGTTGATATCGATGATTTGCGCACCGTTATCGACATTAAATTGAGCAGCCTCGGCCATAAGCTGTGGATCTGCACCAGCGATTTGTACTGAACGAATGCCCGATTCGCCTTCATGTACCATACGCTGCTGAGACTTTGACGTTTTCCAAACTTTCGGATTGGAGGACATCATTTCACTGACTGCCATCCCCGCCCCGTAGCGAAGACACAACTCACGGAATGGTCTATCCGTTACGCCAGCCATAGGAGCGACGATTAGATTGTTCTTAAGTTGATAATTTCCGATTTTCAAAAATGTCATCACAGTTCTGTACCAGCAAGGGCGCGCATTTTACGCATTTTTTCGCTGCGTGAAAAGACTAATATTTGAGCATTTACAATTTGTTTTTGTAATTTGTTTAAATTTCAGTCAATTAGCGCCCAAAGTCTTGTCTAGCCTTGCTTGCGACCTGAGATTCGACACCATTCTTGTTGTTCGATGATCGGATCAATGTGAAGCTCATCACGATAATAAGTGGCAACATCTTCTGCTTGTGTATCTAAAACACCCGACATCGCAAGTACACCATTTGGCTTAACTAGGCCCTTGATGATGCCAGAAAGGTCGCGTAATGGACCCGCAAGAATGTTGGCAACAACAACGTCTGCTAGCAAACCTTCCGGTTGATCTTGTGGCAAGAACACCTCTAGTTGCTCAGCAACGCCATTGCGTTGTGCGTTGTCTTTTGATGCAAGCAGAGCTTGAGGATCAATGTCGATCCCGATAACTTTTGCTGCGCCTAGTTTGATCGCAGCGATCGCTAGGATGCCTGAGCCACAACCGAAGTCGATCACGGTTTTGCCTGCAAGGTCTAAGCCTTCAAGCCACTCAAGACACAATGCCGTTGTCGGGTGAGTACCTGTACCAAATGCAAGGCCAGGGTCTAGCATTACGTTAACAGCGTCAGGTTCAGGGATATCGCGCCAGCTAGGGCAGATCCATAAACGCTCACCAAACTTCATTGGGTGGAAGTTGTCCATCCATTCACGCTCCCAATCCTTGTCTTCAATTTGCTCTACTTTATGAGCAAAGTCTGCAGGGAACATGTTGCTTGCTTTAATCTGCGCTAGAACGACACCAGTATCAGTCTCAGCGTCGTAAAGCGCGAGAATGTCAGTATCACCCCAAAGGCGAGTTTCGCCTGGCAGAGGCTCAAATACAGGGGTATCTTGTGCATCCAGGAAAGTTACAGAAAGAGCACCAGTCTCTTCCATTAACATGTCGCCGATTTGTTCGGCATTTTCATTGGTAGCATTAAGCTTGATTTGAATCCAAGGCATGGCTGCATCTTCTATATGAGAAAAATTGGATGGCGATTCTAGCAGAAAATATGAGCAAATTCACCAAAACCCCACGGAATATAATGGGGATTAAAGATTGATTTTTTCGGCGGTTCAAAAACAAAAATGCTCACCGAAGTGAGCATTTTGACTGTTCTTAAACGAACGGATTATGACAAACCAAGTTTCTTCTCAAGGTAGTGGATGTTTGCACCACCGTGTTGGAAGTTTTCGTCGTTCATAATAGACAGTTGAAGCTCAGTATTAACGTTAATACCTTCAACAATCATTTCACCCAATGCGTTCTTCATACGAGCGATAGCAACATCACGGTTCTCACCGTAAGTGATCAGCTTACCAATCATTGAATCGTAGTGTGGTGGCACTGTGTAACCCGTGTAGATGTGAGATTCCCAACGTACGCCCATGCCGCCTGGTGCGTGGAAACGTTCAATCTTACCTGGTGAAGGTAGGAAACGAACTGGATCTTCAGCATTGATACGACATTCGATTGAGTGGCCACGCAGCTTAATGTCATCCTGAGTGAATGATAGAGGCTGACCAGCTGCAATACGTAGCTGTTCTTTCACTAGGTCGATACCCGTTACCATTTCAGTAATCGTGTGTTCAACCTGGATACGAGTGTTCATTTCGATGAAGTAGAATTCACCGTTCTCGTATAGGAATTCAAATGTACCTGCACCGCGGTAACCGATCTCAATACATGCACGAGTACAACGTTCGCCAATGTACTTACGCATCTCTTCAGTGATACCTGGAGCTGGCGCTTCTTCCACAACTTTCTGGTGACGACGTTGCATTGAACAGTCACGCTCACCTAGGTGGATAGCATTACCTTGGCCATCTGCAAGCACTTGTACTTCAATGTGACGTGGGTTTTCTAGGAATTTCTCCATGTAAACCATGTCGTTGTTGAAACATGCTTTTGCTTCAGCACGAGTCATCGCGATAGCTTCTGTTAATTCTGCTTCAGAACGAACAACACGCATACCACGACCGCCGCCGCCGCCAGATGCCTTGATGATAACTGGGAAGCCAATGCGTTTAGCGTGCGCTTTGTTTTTTGCTTCGTCGTCGTTAAGAGGGCCGTCAGAACCTGGTACACAAGGTACGCCAGCTTTCTTCATTGACGTGATAGCTGACACTTTGTCACCCATCATGCGAATGGTTTCAGCTTTAGGGCCAACGAAGATAAAGCCACTGCGCTCTACCTGTTCTGCAAAGTCTGCATTTTCAGATAGGAAGCCGTAGCCAGGGTGAACAGCTACTGCACCTGTAACTTCAGCTGCGCTGATGATACGAGGGATGTTTAGGTAGCTATCGATACCACGAGCTGGACCGATACAAATGGTTTCGTCTGCAAGCAGTACGTGCTTAAGGTCACGGTCAGCAGTTGAGTGAACCGCTACCGTTTTAATGCCAAGCTCTTTACATGCACGCAGAATACGTAGTGCAATCTCACCACGGTTCGCGATTACTAATTTATCTAACATAATGAGTGCTCTCTATTATTCGATAATTACTAGAGCTTGGTCGAATTCTACTGGTTGACCGTCTTCAACTAGGATAGCTGTTACAACACCAGATTTATCAGCTTCGATTTGGTTCATCATTTTCATTGCTTCAACGATACATAGCGTTTCGCCAGCAGTTACAGATTGACCAACTTTAACGAATGGTTTTGCGTCTGGGCTTGGAGCGCCGTAGAAAGTACCAACCATTGGAGAAAGAACTTGGTGACCAGCTGGAACTGCAGGAGCTGCTGCTTCTGCTGCTACAGGTGCCGCCGCAGGAGCTGCTGCCGCTACAGGTGCTGGAGCAGCTGCATATTGAACAGGTGCTACAGGTGCAGTGCTGTTACGACTGATTCGTACTGACTCTTCACCTTCAGAGATTTCTAGCTCAGAAATACCAGACTCTTCAACCAATTCGATTAGCTTTTTGATTTTGCGAATATCCATTGTTTCTTTCTCTTTATCTGTTAATTGAACTTACTCTATGACTGAGTAGGTTAGTAATAGTTCGTTGTTTATGTTTACTTTGAGTTGAGCTTGCTGAGCGCAGCGGTCAAAGCAAATTGATAACCTTGGGCACCTAAGCCACAAATCACACCTTCTGCTTTATCAGATAGGTAAGAGTGGTGACGGAATGGTTCACGCGCGTGAACATTCGATAGATGAACCTCAATAAATGGTATGGCAACGCCAAGTAGTGCATCACGCAGTGCCACACTGGTATGTGTAAAGGCTGCTGGGTTGATAATAATAAAATCAACATTTTGATAAGCACTATGGATAGCTTCAATCAGTTCGTACTCACGATTTGACTGTAAGTGAGATAGCTCAACATCGTGTGCTTTCGCTTGCTCGGTCAGTGAGCTAATAATCTGGTCAAGTGTTTGAGAACCGTAGTGTGCGGGCTCTCTAAGGCCTAACAGGTTAAGGTTTGGGCCATTTAAAACTAGAATGCGAAACTTTGTAGACATCGTGGGGCTATCTTCCTTTATCGTGTTTACGAACGTGAATGTTGCCATTTTATTGAAAATTTGCGGTTAATTTCCAGTGAGAAAAACCCAAATTTAAAAATTAGAACCAGATTATAGCTAATTCAGCGCAAATCGCAGCAATTTACTGGTCTAATCTCCTATTGATACAGCTTGGAATTGTTACCAACTTAACAAAAAAGCGTCTTAGCCTTAATTTGGGGCGGGATATTTGAGATCAAGATCAGCCATAAAAAAAACCGCCACATAGGTGACGGTTTAGAAAGTGCTGTTTTAAACAGTGATTAGCTGCTGTGACTGGTTGCTTATGCCAGTTCTGCTTTCTCGGCAATCAGCTTATCAACCACACTTGGGTCGGCCAGTGTCGAGGTATCACCTAGGTTACCTGTATCGCCAGTCGCGATTTTACGCAGGATACGACGCATGATTTTACCCGAACGAGTTTTTGGTAGAGAGTCGGTCCAGTGCAGTACATCTGGCGTTGCAATTGGGCCAATCTCTTTACGTACCCAGTCTTTTACTTCTTTATGAAGCTCTGCGGTTGGGAACTCACCATCATTCAGCGTGATGTAAGCGTAAATCGCTTGGCCTTTAATATCATGAGGGATGCCCACAATCGCGGCTTCTGCAATCTTATCGAACGCGACTAGAGCCGATTCAATCTCAGCAGTACCCATACGGTGACCTGATACGTTAAGTACATCATCGACACGCCCCGTAATCCAGTAGTAACCGTCTTCATCACGACGAGCGCCGTCACTGGTGAAGTACATGCCTTTAAAGGTCGAGAAGTAAGTCTGTTCGAAGCGGTCATGATCGCCATGAACGGTACGCATTTGGCCTGGCCAAGAGTCAAGAATCACTAGGTTGCCGTCTGTTGCACCCTCAATGATGTTACCCATGTTATCAACCAGTGCCGGTTGCACACCGAAGAATGGACGAGTTGCAGAGCCCGGTTTCAGGTCTGTTGCGCCTGGTAGCGGTGCAATCAAGATACCGCCCGTTTCTGTTTGCCACCATGTATCAACAATTGGAGATTGCTCATTACCGATTGTTTTGTAGTACCACTCCCACGCCTCTGGGTTGATAGGTTCACCCACTGAGCCCATGATTCTTAGGCTGTCACGAGAAGTACCTTCAACGGCTTCATTGCCTTTCGCCATCAATGCACGAATAGCCGTTGGCGCCGTATAAAGAATATTAACTTGGTGCTTATCGACCACTTCGCTCATGCGGCTGGTGTTCGGGTAATTTGGCACGCCTTCAAACAGAATCGTTTTTGCGCCATTAGCAAGCGGTCCGTAAACAAGATATGTGTGACCGGTAATCCAACCCACATCGGCTGTACACCAGAAAGTCTCGCCTTCTTGGTAATCGAATACGTATTTGAAGGTCATCGCAGCATAAACAAGGTAGCCACCTGTGGTGTGCATAACGCCTTTAGGTTTACCTGTTGAGCCTGACGTATAAAGGATGAATAGTGGATCTTCTGCATTCATCTCTTCTGGTGGGCAATCTGCAGATACATTAGCAATAGCATCGTGCCACCACACATCGCGATGTTCGTGCCATGCCACATCACCGCCAGTGCGTTTGAATACAACAACCTTCTCGATGTTTTTCACTTCAGGGTTCGTCAGTGCTTCATCGACATTCTTTTTCAGTGGAACAGCACGGCCGCCACGCACGCCTTCATCGGCAGTGATAACGACTTTAGAATTTGAATCGATAATACGACCAGACAGTGCTTCTGGTGAGAAACCACCAAATACGACTGTGTGAACCGCACCGATACGGGTACACGCCAGCATGGCTACTGCCGCTTCTGGCACCATTGGCATGTATAAACAAACCACATCACCTTTGCGCACGCCTTGCTCTTTTAGAGCATTCGAAAACAGGCACACTTCTTTATGCAGTTCATTAAAAGTTAGAGTTTTATCATCTGCCGGGTCATCGCCTTCCCAGATGATAGCGACTTCATCACCGCGCTCAGCAAGGTGGCGGTCGATACAGTTAGCCGAAACGTTAAGCGTGCCATCTTCAAACCAGCGAATATCAATGTGGCCAGGGTCGAAAGAGGTGTTTTTTACTTGTGTGAAAGGTTTGATCCAATCAACGATTTTTCCGTGTTCACCCCAAAAGCCTTCAGGGTCAGAAACAGATTGCTGGTACATGGCTAGGTAAGTGTCATTATCCGCGTGTGTGGTTGATTTAATATTTTCTTTTACCGGATAAACGTGGGCTTCACTCATTGCATCTCTCCTTGTGCCTACATTCCTAATGAACTGGCAACTTCCTTTGTGTTCAGTTTCTAGGTCTATTACAGAACCGTCTTTGTGTTATCACTCTCGGCTAGGACGGCGATTTCCACAATTAGACTTTAGGATGAGACGCTGCTTTTCACTTACAAAATAGCGAGTTAAGTTCAATTTTGAGATGTTGCTCTCTATGTGAAGCGCCAGTGGTTGAATTAAGAATAAGAAGAGTTGAAACGGGGAAGGTCACCATGTTTCAGGCGCACAAAGATCAGCGCAGCGGAGATAGCGTCTTGTAATGCATCATGTTTATTGACCGGGATAGGTAAATCGAGTTGGCGACAGATGGCGTCCATACTGAGATCAAAATAGGCATTGGGCAGCTGTCTTTCGAGTTTGTCTTGATAGAGTTGGCTCACTTCGACTAATCGGTTAGGCAGTGGAAATCCAAGCTGTTTTAAACAGGCGCGGTCGAGAATTTTTTTATCATAGCGGATGTGATAGCCGACTAAAGGACGATTTCCAATGAAGTTCAGTAGCTCGATTAAAGCCTGTTTTTCTTCGATGCCGTGCTTTAGATCTTGATGACGGATACGGTGGATTTTTATTGAATTGCAATCGAGCGATTGGGGGGCGCGCAACCGGACTTCAAAAGGTTGGCTGGTAATGATTCGGTTACCGATGATCTTGGTCGCGGCAATGGTAACTAATTCTGCCTGATTGGGATCTAGGCTGGTGGTTTCACAATCGAGCGATACATATTCATGATCAATAGGCGCGGTAAACAGAGGCTGATAGAGGGAGCCTTTGAGCTTGTGATGCCAGTAATAGCGAACCAACCTATTCATCGTTCAATGCCTAATCCCGTATCTGATAGTGGTAGCCGAGCCATTGCTTGAATTTCTTCACCACGTGCAGGCTATGACGAAGCAGATCCCTGTCTGCTCGTTCCATCAGTTTGACGTTAATCTTGTTGCTGCTGTGCTGCTGAGAAAGCCTTTGGGCTAAGCGCCACTTAAAGAATTGCTTGAGTGCTTCACTGAGATTATCGGCAGTACTTTGCTCTAATACTTTCTTGCTGACCAGCTGCTCAATGCGTTCGAAGGTGTTGTTGACCGTGACACCATGTTCTAGGCAAAGCGCTCTCACACCATGCACGATAGGGAAAATACCGCCTTGTTTGATATCGAGTCCGGACTTAGATTGCTTCACATTACCAAACAGGGTCAGGGGAACTGAGAAGTTCAGCGCCGGGCGGCAGAACTCCGTCAGAATCAATTCTTGTCCGAGCATTAAATCACTGAGGTGCTGCTTTACAGGTTTTAATAACTCTCTATTCCCCGCTACTGCGTGTGCATCTGCCATGATCGCGATATCCATCACGGTGTCTGACGTGGCTTTTTTTACCCAATGGGTGAGGGTTTGTTTCCACTCTTGTTCTGAATGCACCCATTTCGGATTGTTGACCATTACGTTGCCCAGGCACAGTGGGTAACCCAATTGTTGAAGGGTATGGGTGAGGTCGTTCATGGCACTTTGGCATTGATGCCATTCCAAACCATCTTGAATAATCAGAGCGTTGTCTTGATCGGTTTTGAGAATTTGCTCTCCACGCCCCTCAGAACCCAGCACGATTAGGCAGCAATGATTATGCAGTGCAGGTGGGATCACCAACTCAAAAGCCTTCTCTATGATCTGTTCGTTGACCGCAGAAATCAGCTCCATGATAAAGCGTGTGCGAATCCCATTACTGAGCAAGCTCTCGACCAGTTGACGTTGTTTGTTGGATGCCATTGCCAATTCTTCAACGCTGGTGGCGCGCGCAATACGCAAAGTAAGAACGTGGGAGTGTGTGGAGAATGCACTGAGAATCTGTGTCATATCCACCATGCCGACCGCATTTTTACCATCACAAACCATCAACCTTTTTACTCGATTTCTGGTCATGGTAATCATGGCGTTAAATAAGAAATCGCCTTGGTTCACGTGCATCACCGGAAACGTTGCGATCTCACCGACAGGCGCATCCAGTGTGAAATTATCGAGCATCACAGCATGCAATAAATTGGTTCGAGTGACGATTCCATACGGCAAGGAACATGATGATCCAAAAGCTTTTGGATCATTATGTTCCAAATGGACTAGGGCCGAGTCTAACCCTTGTTCTTTAAGGGTTTGAGTGACTTGGTTGATCGGTTGGTTTGGTTCAAGTATCAGTGGTGGGTGATAGATAGAGTCATCCACTTTGGTTAATATAAACTCGGCAAGATTCTGTTGCTGCTGGGCGGCTTCTATCAAAGCTTTTCGTGTTGATAGGTTGCTATCAAAGTAGGCAGCGAATTGGCCATTGGCGTGGTAAAGCTCAAGAAAAATATCGGTGGGCAGCAGATAACTTAATGTATCTTCGAGTGCGATATATTGGTGTTTGGTGTGGGGTTCAAACTGGCTGCGGACATCAAAAATATCGTCATTGGCATAGTGTGCGTAAATCTCACCATCACTGCTCGCGCGCTCTTCAACAGCTCCTTTGATCAAAATATGCAGGTGTCGGCTCGGCCTTTCAGCTTCCAGTATCACTTCTTGAGAGCGGTAATACACCACGTCTAATGAAGAGCGAAGCTTCAACTGTTCGGCGTCGGACAGGCTATCGAAGGGCGGGTGCTGCATATTAAATTTGTCAGGCATAAGCATCACAAGAAGAAATGGGAGTCTTTAATCAGTCTGACAAAATACCAGCGAAGCTCCAGACGACTTTAGTCTAAATGCGAGTATGAGTATTGATGAGCGTGAAATCTCTTGTTGAAATGCGATATCCAGACCCATTGAATATGGGAATACTATCCCAGTAATAATTCCCTTTTTCATCGTATGCGAGATAGGCATAATTGGTGCTGCCTTTTTCCGCACACTTTATAGGTCATTTATGTTTAGCCCTTCACCCTATGGCTGGATCTCTCAGTATTTTCTTGGTTTCTTTTTTGCGTATGGCGTGTATTTGCCATTTTGGGCGTTGTGGTTTGAAGACCAAGGCGTGTCTGCTGGTGATATTGGCGTATTGATTGGTATCGGCTTTGCAACTCGTTGTGTGGCCAACTTAGTGATTACGCCGCGTATCCATAAAGTGGAACACTTGATGCCAGCGCTACGCTGTTTGAGTTTCGCTGCGCTGCTGTTTGTCGGTTTCCACTTCTTCACCGGTGGCAGTTTTATACTGATGTTGTTGGCAACGGTACTGTTTAACCTCTGTTGTGGGCCGATCATTCCTCTTTCTGATGCGATGGCTAACCATTACAGTCGTTTGAAAATGCTCGACTACGGCCGAACTCGCCTTTGGGGCTCAATTGCCTTTATCGCAGGTTCAACGGTTGTTGGCTATTTGGTGGCACAATTTGGCACCGACATGATTTTGTATACTGCACTTGCGGGCGTGTTGTTGTCATTAATTCTGGCGATGAGAAATCCTAACGTGATGCCAGTAACGCAATCTGAGCAACAAGCGGCGCGACCAAAACTAGGTGAACTGCTGCGTGAGTCGTCAGTGGTAAAGTTTTTAGCCTTGATGGCGCTGCTGCAAGGTAGTCATGCGGCTTACTACAGTTTTAGTGCGATTTATTGGAAAGAAGCGGGTCACTCAGAAGCTATCATCGGTTACTTGTGGAGTTTAGGTGTTGTTGCTGAAGTGGCCGTATTTGCTCTGAGTAAGCGATTATTCTCAGGCTGGTCACTGCGTACTTTGTTTGTCGTCGCGGCTATTGGGGTGATGGCGCGTTGGGGTATTACCGCATCAACGACAGCGATTTTCGCACTGGTTATGGTGCAGCTACTGCATGGCGTGACCTTTGCCATGGCACACATCGCCGCGATTCAATACATCCAATCTGAAGAACAAAACAAGATGGTTGCGCTACAAGCCCTGTATAACGCGATTCCATTAGGTGCCTTTATTGCACTGATGACCACCTTAAGTGGTTGGGGTTATGAGCTTTGGGGCGCAAACATCTTCTGGGGCATGGCTGCAATGGGTGCACTTGCTCTGTTCATTAAGTTGGATGAAAGAAGTTCAGTGGTTGAGATTAATCAATCAGATTCGGAACAGTCAGAATCTCACAGCAAATGCTGATAATTAGAGTCTAAAGCACAGAATTTAAGCGATGCGATTGAGTTAATCACCCATCCTTAGTTAAATGAAACCTCTCCCTTATGGAGAGGTTTTTTTATGGATGAAAAAAGGGTTTTCAATGCAAGGATGGATAGTAATTCCAGTCTCTTTAGCCTACTTGGGCGTGTTATTTCTGATCGCTTGGTATGGAGACAGGCAGGTTCGTTGGCTATCGCGTTGGCGCCCGTGGATCTATAGCCTTTCGATTGCCGTGTATTGTACCTCTTGGACCTTCTATGGAACGGTCGGGCAAGCGAGCAATAACCCATGGTCCTTCTTGCCCATCTACCTCGCCCCTATTTTGGTTTTCACGTTGGGATGGCGGATCTTAGCTCGGCTGATCCTCATCGCGAAGCGTGAACACATCACCTCTATTGCTGACTTTATCGCGGCTCGTTATGGAAAATCTCAAGGCTTAGCGGTGGCGGTGACCATTATCGCTGTGGTTGGTATTCTTCCCTATATCGCGCTGCAATTGCGCGGTATTACCATGGGGTTGGATATTGTTGCGCCAAACCTAGCCACTGATTTTGGTTATCAGGACTATCACGTCTCTTGGTTTGTGGTCGGTGCATTGGCCATTTTTACGATGTTGTTTGGCACGCGACACATCGATAACACTGAACACCACCGTGGCATGATGATGGCTGTAGCGTTTGAATCCATCGTTAAGCTCGCGGCATTTTTGATTGTTGGCTTGTTCATCATGTACCTGGCGGTGAGCAGTGACAAAATCGACTTGCTTGATGTGGCGGCTTCCACCTACGAATCACCCAATATTCCGACCTTAATTATTCATACCGTTTTAACCATGTTGGCGATTGTCTGTCTGCCACGCCAGTTCCATACCATGGTGGTAGAGAACGAACGTCCTCAAGACCTGCATACCGCTCGTTGGTTGTTTCCGCTTTACCTGATTTTGATGGGACTGTTCGTGCTGCCAATTGCTTGGGCAGGACAAGGACTACTTACTGGTATGCCAGCGGATACCTATGTGATCAGTGTGCCAATGTCAGAAGGCGCTAATCACATTGCCTTGCTGGCTTTCCTTGGTGGTACGTCTGCGGCAAGTGGCATGGTGATAGTGTCGACCATCGCCTTGGCGATCATGGTGTCGAATGATTTAGTGATGCCATTGTTACTGCGCCGTATGCGCCTAACTCAAAGAACCCATCGACACTTTTCTGGCCTGCTATTGGTGATTCGCCGCGGGCTAATTTTACTGCTGTTACTGGGTGCTTGGCTGTTTTATCAGGCGCTCGATACCATCCATTCACTGTCAGCGATTGGCTTTCTTTCCTTTGCTGCGATTGCTCAATTCGCGCCAGCACTTATTGGTGGTTTGTACTGGCGCCCGGGTAACCGCAAGGGCGTGTATGTCGGCTTAATGGTGGGCTCGTTGATTTGGCTGATTACCTTGATGAGCCAAACCAGCATGTTGGCTGGCGACAGTGAAAGTAACCTTTTACTGTGGATTATCACGCCGCCAGAACTGCTCAGTAGCTGGAATATCAGCAGTTCAAACTGGGGCATTGTGCTGAGTATTGTACTTAATACCTTGTGCTATGCCGTAGTTTCGATGTCGACCAGGCCAAGCCTAAGTGAGCGCTTACAATCAGCAGCATTTGTTGGCACGCCGCTGCCTGAAAACGAGAATATCAGCCTTTACCAGAACCGAGTGACGGTCGCTGAATTAGAGATGCTGGCGTCGCGTTTTGTGGGTCGCAAACGTGCGAAAAGTGCCTTACACAGCTATTGGCAACAACACGGTCAGCCGCTGCTTCCTAATCAACAAGCGCCTGCAAGTCTGATTCGACACGCAGAGCGCGTGCTCGCCGGAGTATTCGGTGCTTCGTCTGCTAAGTTAGTACTTACTTCCGCTTTACAGGGAAGAAACATGCAGCTTGAAGAAGTCGCGACCATCGTGGATGAAGCTTCGGAACTGTACGACTTCAGCCGTGGTTTACTGCAAGGCGCGATTGAACATATTGGCCAAGGCATCGCAGTAATCGACAAACAAATGAGGCTGGTGGCGTGGAATCAACGTTACTTAGAACTGTTTGAGTTCCCTGCTGGCTTGATTCAGGTTGGTCGACCCATTTCAGATGTGATTCGTCATAATGCTGAACAAGGTTTGTGTGGCCCGGGTGACCCAGAAGATCACGTTCGCCGTCGTGTTTATCACCTTGAGCAAGGAACACGACACACCTCTTCTCGTATTCGTCCTGATGGTCGAGTGATTGAGGTGCAAGGTAACCCAATGCCAAGTGGTGGTTTTGTGATGAGCTTTACCGACATCACGGTATTCCGACAAGCAGAGCAAGCGCTAAAAGATGCCAACGAAAGTTTGGAATCGAGAGTGCATGAGCGAACTCAAGAACTCGAAAAACTGAACCATCGCTTGGTAAAAGCCACGCAGATTTCGGATCAAGAATCACAATCTAAGAGTCGTTTTCTAGCCGCGGTAAGCCACGATTTGATGCAGCCGCTCAATGCCGCACGTCTATTTGCTTCGTCACTGTCTGAGGTGGCAAAAGAGCAAGAGGTGAAGCAATTGTCATCTCACATCGAGAGTGCACTTGGCGCCGCAGAAGATTTGATTGGTGACTTGCTAGATATCTCTCGATTGGAGTCCGGAAAGTTAGAAACCAACATTCACGCGATTGCCGTGCATGACGTATTAACCAATTTGAACGCGGAATTTAGCGCTCTAGCGAGACAACAGAAAATTGAGTTTAAGATGATTCCGTCGTCATTGTTCATTCATTCAGACCCTAAGCTGTTGAGGCGTGTGATTCAGAACTTTTTGACCAATGCGTTCCGCTATAACCCGGAAGGGAAAGTGGTACTGGGTGCGAGAAGAGTGAATGGACAGGTTCGAATTGATGTGTGGGATAATGGAACCGGTATCGATGAAGACAAGCAACAAGAAATCTTTGAAGAGTTTACTCGTGGCAGCCAAGTACGAGCCGATCAAGGATTGGGGTTAGGGCTGGCTATCTCGAAAGGTATTGCTCATGTGCTTGGCCATCAAATTTCGATGCGCTCATGGCCGGGGCAAGGCAGTGTCTTTTCCATCACCTTAGCTAGAGCGGAAAAAGTGGCTCCAGTTGTGCAAGCTTCGACGCCAATGGCGACCAGCGACATCGAACATCTCAAGATATTGTGTGTCGATAATGAACGAGAAATCTTAGTCGGTATGGAAAACCTGATCGGACGTTGGGGCTGTGAGGTTAAGACGGCGGTTGATTTGGTCGAAAGCTTGCAGTGCCTAGATGAGGGTTGGCTACCTGATGTGATTTTCTCTGATTACCGTTTAGATAATGGCAGAACGGGTCTCGAAGTCCTGCAGCAGTGTCGCTTGCGCCTCGGAGACTCTTTTGAAGGGGTCATCATTAGTGCCGATAGAACCGATGACATGTTGGCAGCGATAAAGGCCAACAGCTTTCGCTTTATTGCCAAGCCAGTGAAGCCACTTAAGTTAAGAGCGGTCTTGAATCGAGTGAGTTAATTTAATTAACTATTTTCAATTAACTACTAGCGACTAAAAAGGCCTCAGATGAGGCCTTTTTTGATCCGATAGACTTGTTATGAGTTACTGATTTTAACCTGCGATACCACCTTGAGTGAGAGCGGTTGGGTCAAGAAGCTTGCTGAGTTCTTCTCGGCTAAGATCGGTTTCTCTTTCTGCGACATCCAGAATTGGTAAGCCTTCTTTGTAAGCTTTCTTGGCAATATCAGCCGCCTTCAAGTAGCCAATCACAGGGTTAAGTGCGGTCACTAGGATTGGGTTCTTTGACAGTGCCAAATCGAGATTGTCTTGGCGTACCGTGAAGGTCGCGATGGCTTTGTCCGCTAAAGCGACTGAGCTGTTTGCCAATAACTCAATACTTTCCAACACGTTATGAGCAATCACTGGCAGCATCACATTAAGTTGGAAGTTACCTGATTGTCCGGCTACGGTAATGGTGGTGTCGTTGCCAATGACTTGCGCCGCCGCCATAGCTGCAGCTTCTGGAATCACAGGATTTACCTTGCCAGGCATGATCGATGAGCCTGGTTGTAGAGCCTGTAATTCAATTTCCCCTAAGCCAGCCAACGGCCCAGAGTTCATCCAGCGAAGATCGTTTGAGATCTTCATGATCGCAACTGCTGCCGTTTTGAGCTGACCTGACAGCGCAACGATCGCGTCTTGACTGCTGAGGCTAAAAAAGAAGTTTTCACTCGAGCTAAAACTGATCTTTGTCGATTGAGACAGGTTACTCGCAAACTTATCGGCAAAGCGTGGGTCAGCATTGATCCCTGTTCCAACCGCAGTACCACCTTGTGCTAAAGCCTTGATAGCGGGCAGGGTGTTCTCTATTGCTTGCTTAGCGTGTTCTATCTGAAATTTCCAACCACCTAGCTCTTGAGCAAAGGTCATTGGCATCGCATCCATTAGATGAGTGCGGCCGGTCTTCACGACCTCCGCAAGTTCCTGTTGTTTGATGGTGAGTGCTTCAGAAAGGTGAGTTAATGCAGGTAATAGCTTATTTTCAGCCATCAAAGCAACGCTCACTTGAATTGCGGTTGGCACCACATCGTTACTGCTTTGGCCCATGTTGACGTGATCATTGGGGTTCACGTCGCCTTGCAAGCTTCTTGAGGCAAGCGTAGCAATCACTTCATTGGCATTCATGTTGGAACTGGTACCTGAACCGGTTTGGTAGACATCGATAGGGAATTGATCGAGGTGTTTACCCTCAATGATCTCTTGGCTGGCTTCGGCTATCGCGTTGGCAATATCACCTTCCAGTAGACCTAACTGAGCATTGGTATCTGCCGCTGCCTGTTTAATTAACGCCAGTGCTTGAATAAAACTGGTCGGCATCTTGTGAGAGCTAAACGCGAAGTTATCCGCTGCACGCTGAGTTTGTGCTTGGTATAGCGCATCGGCAGGGACTTTCACTTCGCCCATGCTGTCTTTTTCAATCCGAAATTGTAGGGTCATGTTCTATCCTTGTTAGCCAAGTGGGGCTTGGACTTGTTTTAGTGTTTGGCTGAGATTCAAAAAACGCGCTTGGCCTTGAGGTTGCTGGCAGTAGTGGCGCTTCAAATAAAATAGTGGTGAGTGAATAGAGTCTAGGCAGATATGACGAAAGGCGAAACTGCGCTGAGGAGACTCAATCGCTTCAATCAAATGAAAGAAAACTTGGCGTAGATACAGCTCGCACAACAAGATGTTTTCTTGAGCGGCATGCTTTTCATAGTAAGCCGAAAGCGTCAGTGCACACTCGATATACTCTCGAATTACAAACGGCTCATGGCCTTGAACTTGTTCTAATGAAGCAAAGCGATCCTGTGCTTTGTAAAATCTCGAATAGAGAACCTGCTGCTCTTTCATCATCATTTGCATCTCTTTATTGGATGTTAATGATAATTATTATCAAATAAAATTTTAAAAACAACCCTTTGTTTATCTTTTTATAAAGTGAGCAGAAAAAGAAAAAGCCGATACACGAAGTATCGGCTTTCTGGAGTCAGTACCTAATCCCTACAATGTAAGTACTGATTCATTTTTTGCTAAACATCTTTGTTTAATGGTCGTGCTTAGTGGTCGTGAGCTTCACCTGCACCTTTCGGGTAACGGATGTTCTCAACCATATCTTGTACATCTTGTGGTACTTCAGCAGTTACTTTGTTTACAGCAATCGATACTACGAAGTTTAGACACATACCTAGCGTACCGATGCCTTCTGGGCTGATACCAAACCACCAGTTTTCAGGTGTGCTTGCTGCTGGGTTAATGAACTTGAAGTAGATGATGTAGCTTGCTGTGAAGGCAATACCTGACAACATACCTGCAATTGCGCCTTCCTTGTTCATCTTCTTGTAGAAGATACCTAGGATAATCGCTGGGAAGAAGGATGCTGCGGCTAAGCCGAAGGCAAACGCTACTACCTGTGCTACAAAGCCTGGTGGGTTAATACCTAAGTAACCGGCACCGACAATCGCGACCATGGCTGCCAGACGAGCGGCTAACAGCTCCTGCTTGTCGGTCATGTTTGGTCTGAAGCCTTTCTTCAACAAGTCATGTGAAATCGACGTTGAGATGACCAATAGTAGACCCGCGGCTGTTGATAGTGCGGCTGCTAGGCCACCGGCTGCAAGCAGTGCTACAACCCAGTTTGGTAGTTTCGCTAGCTCTGGAGAAGCCAGTACGATGATGTCACGGTTAATCTTCATCTCGTTGCGCTCATCGCCCGAGTAGAACATTTTGCCATCGCCGTTCTTATCTTCCCAACCTACTAGGCCAGTGCTTTCCCAGTTTTTGTACCAGCTTGGTGCGTCCGCTGCAGCGACACCTTGCATGTCAGGGCCGTTGATTGTTTCGATCATGTTTACACGAGCGAATGCTGCAACGCCTGGTGCTGTTGTGTATAGCAATGAGATGAACAGTAGTGCCCAACCCGCTGAGATACGAGCATCACGTACTTTTGGTACCGTGAAGAAACGAATGATTACGTGTGGAAGACCCGCAGTACCGACCATTAGAGCCGCACAGATGAAGAATACATCTACCATGCTCTTGTTACCTTCGGTATAGGCGGTAAATCCGAGTTCTTCGGTCAGTCCATCCAGTTTATCAAGAAGGTAAACATCTGTGCCTGATAGCGTAGAGCCCATACCAACTTGTGGAAGTGGGTTACCTGTCATCATGATTGAGGTAAAGATTGCTGGAACAAGGAAGGCGAAAATGAGGACACAGAATTGAGCTACCTGCGTATAAGTGATGCCTTTCATGCCACCTAGTACTGCGTAGAAGAACACAATACCCATACCAATGATGATGCCTAGGTTAATATCAACTTCTAGGAAACGAGAGAATACAACGCCCACACCACGCATCTGGCCTGCAACGTACGTAAACGATACGAAGATTGCACAGAATACCGCTACCATACGTGCCGTTTTCGAGTAGTAACGCTCACCGATGAAATCAGGAACCGTAAACTGACCGAACTTACGTAGGTAAGGTGCTAAACATAGCGCAAGTAGTACATAACCACCTGTCCAACCCATTAGGTAAACCGCACCGTCGTAACCAACGAATGAGATGATACCTGCCATTGAGATGAATGATGCTGCCGACATCCAGTCAGCGGCGGTCGCCATGCCGTTTGCTACTGGGTGTACACCACCGCCAGCAACGTAGAACTCACTAGTAGACCCTGCACGAGCCCAGATTGCGATGCCGATATATACCGCGAAAGTAATACCGACGAGAATAAACGTCCAAGTTTGAATATCCATGTTCTAGCCTCTAGTCTTCCTGTACGTTGTATTTTTTGTCGAGCGCATTCATGCGGACAACGTAAATAAATATCAGCGCCACGAAGGTGTATATCGAACCTTGCTGAGCGAACCAAAATCCTAGCTTGAACCCGCCAAACTGAACGGTATTGAGGGCATCCACAAATAAGATGCCAGCGCCGTAAGACACCGCAAACCAGACCGCGAGCAGTGTTCCCATAATTCCCAAGTTTTCCTTCCAGTAGGCTTGAGCATGTTCCGTAGATTCGAACGCCATTGCCTTCTCCTTTATTCCGTTTTCGTAGAAACTGTTTTTGTGAAACCGTTTTGTAAAATAGCGTGTTAACGTAATGTTACGATTTAGAATGTAGCAAGGATAAGTCAAGGGATCTGTGCAACTTTAGTCGGGATGGTATTAGCGCTAATGTACTGAAATATGGGAGCTAGGAGACATAACCATAGAAAAATGTGATGTTACAATGTTGTTAAATTAGCCAAAGGTCTAACAAAAAGGGATGAATTAGACTGCGAGTCATAAAATTTAACAACTAAATGACCGAGAAACGGTATTTAGCCCTGCTTATGACACGAAGCGAAACATAAGTTTGTTATAGTAACAACGGCACTTTCACCGACCGTGCCTTGCTAAACGGCAGAAGATCAACATGCTTATATCTTGAGTTTTATTCTTTGGGGGAACGAATTGGACGCAATAACTATCAACCACTTATTTTTAACTGGTGCGGTGCTCATCGCCATCAGTGTGCTTTTCTCACAAGTGTCCTCACGATTGGGCGTTCCGATTCTTTTGATCTTTTTATTCGTTGGTATGTTAGCGGGTGAAGATGGACCCGGTAATATTCATTTCGATGATTACTCACTGACCTACTTGGTGAGTAACCTTGCGCTTGCCGTGATTCTGTTGGATGGCGGTATGCGAACCAAGGTGGCGAGCTTCAAGGTCGCTTTCTGGCCTTCGCTCTCGCTGGCGACGATAGGTGTCGCATGTACAGCAACCTTAACCGGATTAATGGCGGCTTGGCTGTTTGACTTGTCATTAATGCAGGGCATCTTGGTCGGGGCGATTGTTGGTTCAACCGATGCGGCAGCGGTATTCTCTTTGCTGAAAGGACAGAGTCTCAATGAGCGTGTTGGCTCAACCCTAGAGATCGAATCGGGCACTAACGACCCAATGGCGGTCTTCCTGACGGTGACCTTAATTGCGCTGTTAGGTAACCCTGACGCTGAGATGGAAATGAACTTCCTACTGCAAAGTTTTGCGATGCAGTTTGGTATCGGTACTCTTGTTGGTATTGGCGGCGGCTGGGTTCTATGGAGCTTAATCAATCGAGTACAATTGGCTGATGGCCTTTATTCCATTCTGGTACTCAGTGGGGGCGTAGCTCTGTTTGCGTTCTCTAACATGCTTGGCGGCAGCGGCATTTTATCGATTTACCTAGTGGGCTTGTTCATTGGTAATCGTCCGACGCGCTCGCGACACTCGATTCTTAATGTTCTTGATGGCATGACGTGGCTAAGCCAGATCGTTATGTTCTTGGTATTGGGTTTATTGGTGACGCCATCAACGTTGATGGACATTGCTCTGCCTGCGCTGGCACTGGCCTTCGGTATGATTTTGTTTGCTCGTCCGCTGTCGGTTTGGTTGGGTTTGCTGCCGTTCAGAAGCTTTACCACCAAGGAACGTTGGTTTGTTTCTTGGGTCGGTCTACGCGGCGCGGTACCGATCATTCTGGCGGTGTTCCCGATGATGGCTGGCCTGCCTAATGCTCAGCTTTACTTCAACATCGCGTTCTTCGTGGTTATGGTGTCGCTGATTGTTCAAGGCGGCAGCTTGATGAAAGTCGCGAGATTGGCTCAAGTGACTTTACCACCGACGCCAACACCGATTTCTCGTACTGGCATTGAAATTTACCCTGCTAGTGAGTGGGAGATATTTGTCTACAAGCTGAAAGAAGAGAAGTGGTGTGTGGGCGAACCACTAAAGCGTTTGTCTATGCCGGAAGGAACGCGAATTACTGCACTGTTTAGAAAGGATGCCTTGCTTCACCCATCAGGCAGCACCGTGTTAGAGGCGAACGATATCTTATGTGTGCTTGGTCAAGACAAAGATTTGGACAGCTTAAGTTCGTTGTTCAGTGAGGCGCCTCTAGCAGAAGAGGCGGCACGATTCTTTGGTGACTTCTTCTTGGATGTTGAGCTATCAGTTGCGGCAGTGAGTGATTGTTATGGTATTGAACTTGGCTCGGAAGAAGAGCGAGAAATGACGCTAAAACAATTGGTTGCTCAAGAGCTTGGCGCACACTCTGTATTGGGTGATAGCTTTGAGTGGCATGACATCACTTGGGTGGTTGCAGAGATAGATGATCATAAAGTCGTCAGGTTGGGTTTATGTTTACCTAAGACGACTTTAGAAGAGGATATCAGTGAAGCTTAATTGTGGACTTCTTGTAGCAAGATAACCGCTTGAGTACGATTTTTCACATCCAGTTTACGGAAGATGGCCGTCATATGTGCTTTGATGGTCGCTTCCGAAACATTCAATTCATACGCGATTTGCTTGTTAAGCAAGCCGTCAGAAAGCATCCCTAATACCTTGTATTGCTGAGGCGTCAGTGTGGAAATCTTTTCTGCAAGGTCGCTACACGCTGCATTATTGGTGATAAGCCCTTCAGGGAAGAACGGGTCGCCATTCAGCACTTGATTCAGTGCACTCACCAACTCACGCATATCACTCGACTTAGGAATAAAGCCAAACGCACCGTGGCTCT
The DNA here is from genome assembly GCF_041471425.1 of Vibrio sp. 10N.261.52.C2. Taxonomy (NCBI): domain Bacteria; kingdom Pseudomonadati; phylum Pseudomonadota; class Gammaproteobacteria; order Vibrionales; family Vibrionaceae; genus Vibrio; species Vibrio sp. 10N.261.52.C2. The sequence continues at coordinate 46,008 of NZ_JBFROH010000030.1, forward strand.
TCACCTGAGTGACCACGCTGGCATCTTCACTGGCAGAAACCACCACAATCGGTAGATCTGGGTATTCAGCGCGCAGTTGAATTAAGCCTGACATGCCATTGGCGCCCGGCATTTTCAGATCGAGCAGTAATAGATCCGGCTCGCCTTCTTTCTTTAGCAGAGTCAGTAAGGCATCGAGAGAATCGGCCTCAAGCAGGTTCGCACCACTGATCGCCATATGAACTGACTGAAACAGGGCGTTGCGAAAGAGAGGGTGGTCATCAGCAATGATGATGGTATAGGTCGAGTCCATGACGTTCATACTTTTAACAATTTAGTTAATATTTATTATCATCCTGATTGAGTATGTGGACAATATCTATGCATTAAAAGTCTGAACCATATCGACTTTTATCCCCGGAATAAGAAAGCGTTACTCTGAATAGCAAAAAAGCCGCACTGCCATCTCGTTACGGAGGGGCGGTGCGGCTTTCGTTTAGGCAGATATTCCGGTGAATATTGCCGTTATAGCTGGTGGTTTTGCATGTGTTTTAAGAATACATCGGCAGGCATAAAACCGGTTACACGAGCATTTGGAACATGGTTACCCTCGCCATCCCAGAACTCAATCGTCGGTAAGCCAAGTACCTGTAATTGTTTAAGCAGTTCAATGTCTTGAGGCATGTTTCTCGTTACATCGGCTTGTAGCAGTACAAAGTCAGAAAGCTTGTTTTCCACATCAGCTTGATGGAAGGTGTACTTCTCGAACTCTTTACACGCCACACACCAATCGGCGTAGAAGTCGAGCATCACAGGCTTACCGAGTTTCTTCGCTTCGATGAGCTGGATTTCTAGCTCTTCAACCGTGTTGATGCGTGCAAATTGGATGTGCTGTTGTTCTACCGTTACGCTCTTCTCCGCAAACCAATAGTTCAATGCAGGCTGTGCCGAAGCAAACAAGCCAAGCATCGCGATGATGCCTACCGCACTCTGCTTCCAGCCGCCGAATGGCAGTGCATTCTTGCTATGGTACAGCCAACCAAAGGCGATGAAGCCAAGGCCAGACCAAAGCACGGTTGCCCACAATTCAGGAATGATGCGCTCTAACAGGAAGATAGGTGCTGCCAGCAAGATAAAGCCGAATACGATCTTCACCTTGTCCATCCAGCTGCCTGCTTTTGGCAGCAGCTTATTACCAAATACCGCAACTAAGATCAGTGGGATACCCATACCGATCGCTAACGCATACAGAGCAATCGCACCCGTTAATAGGTCACCACTTTGAGCGACATACAGCAGCGCACCGGACAGTGGCGCTGTGGTACAAGGTGAACACACCAAGCCCGAGATAGCGCCCATCGCGAACACGCCCAAAGTATTGCCACCTTGTTGTTTGTTACTTTGATTGTTAAGCCAAGTTTGGATGCTGCTTGGAAGTTGTAGGTTATAAACGCCGAACATCGACATCGCCAACGTCACGAACAGAACACTCAGCGCGATCAGTACGTAAGGGTGTTGCATGGCCGCTTGGAACTGCATGCCTGCTGAAGCAACCACTAAACCTAATAAGGTGTAGGTTAACGCCATGCCTTGCACGTAGATGAACGACAACATCAGCGCACGACCTTGGCTGAGCTTGCCGCCACCCAATACGATACCCGTTAGAATCGGATACATAGGCAGAACACACGGCGTAAAGGCTAAGCCAACACCGAGTGCTAAGAATAATAATGGAGTCCACCAACTGTCACCTAGCTTATCGGCTAAGCCTGCTTCTTTTGAAACGGGAGCATTGGTTTGTTGAGTGGTATTACTTGCTGTGTCAGCTGTAGGAGAAGAGGGTTGTACTGAATTGTCCGCTTCACCAGCTGCAGCAGATGAACCTTGTGAGGCACTGCTGTTTTGGGCATCACCACTGTTTTGCACATCACTGCTTTTTATATCCCCAGGACTTGTCGAAGTAAACGGTTCAATGTCGATTACTCGAGTTTCTGGTGGGTAGCAGAAACCAGCATCTGCACAACCTTGATACTTAACGATCAGCTGTGAGCCATTTTGGTAACTCTGTAGCGGAACTTGCACGAATAACGGCTGAGTATAAATGCTCACCTCACCGAAGAATTCATCTTGGTGTGGTTGGCCATCTTCCATTTCAACATTGCCGATAGCGAGATTTTGGCCAGTGAACGAGAGGCTATGTTGATAGAGGTAGTAGCCCTCTTTTACTTGCCAGTCGAGAAGGACTTTGTCGTCTTGCTGGTAGTAATTGAAAGGGAAAGCTTGGTCTACAGGGACAAAACCATTGTTATTGCCTCCGAAGCTTGGCTCGGCGTTGTCGTTCCCAAATAGCGCCCACGCAGGCTGGGTGAATAGGGAAACACAAACAAAAAGTAATGTGGCAAGTCGTCGCATACTATTTAGTCATCAAAATGGAGTTGAAGGTATCTTAACTCAATCAGACCGTAATAGTTTGCTATTAGTTTCATCGGCAAACAAATATCCCCTAAGGCGGGATAGCGATTTTATTGGGTAATCGAGCGGGGAGCTGCAATTCAACTTGAGTGACTTGCCCTTGTAAAAGGGACATTTAAGCAACACCCAAGCGTGCTTTTACGACTTGTTCGCAAGCATCAATATTCATCGTATCTTTTGGAATGATAAGCACGGTATCATTACCGCCAACGGTGCCGATAATCTCAGTGTGTGGGTCGATATCAACTAATCTTGCGACTAGTTGTGCACAACCTGGATGAGTTTTTACGATGACCATCGCTTGGTTATGAGTGATGAATTCGATTTGCGATGAGATGGATGCATCGACACGAACCGGTGCACTTTCAACCGTGATGCAGTAAACCTTTTTACCGCAAGCATTCTGAATTTTGACAACACCAAGCTGTGACAAAATACGAGATACGGTCGATTGGCTGATACCGGTATAGCCAATATCGACGAGTTTCTCTCGCAGTTGATTTTGGGTCGAGAAGCTTTGTTGTTGTAGTAAGCGTTTGCACGCTGCAGTCAGTGTTTTATCTTCAGCTGAATACAAGCAACCGTGCTCAGTGATTGGGTTCATGAACAACTCCTTAAGGTCAACATGTGGTTATCGCTTGTCCATAGCGCCGAGCGTACTCCCAAAGCCGTAGAGTACGATTGTTAAATAGGGCTTACCGATGAATCCCGAAATAAAGAGGGAAGGTATGCGTGATGTATGATCGTCTACCCATTGAGTCTACCACTAAAGGATAGTTATCTTTTTGAAGGGGATCACCAAATAAAATTCTAGTTAATTGCTTTTATTTTGGAGTTTTATTCTTTTGTTGAATGGATATTTATTCCAAGTTTGGCATAAATATCCATCGGTATTAGGGTGCTTTGGAGACCGTGATAATGGCGCTAAGGGTTAGCGAATTTCACTCATGATCTCGCGAGAGAATACTTTTTCACAGTAGTGACATTTTAGCTGCACGTTTTCCTGTTTTAGCTGCACTTTAAAGCTGCTTTCGACAGGTTCACCGTGCGAAATACAGTTGCTATTCGGGCAAGAGTAGACACTGTGGATTTGCTCTGGCAGCACAAGGGTTAGCTTGTTAACCACTTTATACTCTTCAATCTGATTGACCGTTGCCTGCGGAGCATAAAGAGCCAATTGGTTTGCTTGTTCCTTGGTCAGGAAGATGTTCTCAATCTTGATTAGATCTTTATGGCCAAGTGCCGATGATGGCAGGTTTAAGCCCATAGTGATGCGCTGTTCTGTCTTGTGTAGCTTAAACAGTTTAAGGATTTTGATACCAAGGTGAGCAGGGATGTGGTCAATCACGCTGCCGTTACGGATCGCTTCTACTTGTAGCTGAGTTTGTTTAACCATGACTGTTTCTCCTGCTTATAAAGTGTCGTTAAGAACTAGGGCCAATAGGGCTTCGCGAGCGTATACACCGTTTTCAGCTTGTTCGAAGTAGTAAGCGTGTGGCGTTTTATCAACGTCGGTGGTGATTTCGTCGACGCGTGGCAGCGGGTGAAGTACCTTCATGTTTTGACGAGCGTCTTTCAATGTATCGGCGGTGAGGATGTAAGCCGATTTCATGTGTGCGTATTCCGACGCATCAAAGCGCTCTTTCTGCACGCGAGTCATGTACAGAACATCCAGTTCCGGCACGACTTCTTCAATGCTGCTGTGAGTGCTGTATTGGATGCCCATCTCTTCCAATTCTTCACAGATGTAATCTGGCATCTCTAAGACTTCTGGCGCGATAAAGAAGAAACGCACGTTATTGAATTTCGATAGTGCTTGGGTCAATGAGTGCACGGTACGGCCATATTTTAGGTCGCCGACGAACGCCACATTGAGGTTATCGAGCGTGCCTTGTGTTTCGTAAATCGAGAACAGGTCCAGCAAGGTTTGCGTCGGGTGCTGGTTAGCACCGTCGCCGCCGTTTACTACCGGCACACCGTTAGAAAATTCAGACGCTAAACGTGCTGCCCCTTCTTGTGGGTGACGCATTACAAAGGCATCGACGTAGGATGAAATAACCTGCACTGAATCGGCAAGTGTTTCGCCTTTCTTCGCCAGTGAGGTGTTACCGCCATTATCAAAGCCAATGACCGTGCCACCAAGGCGCTGGACGGCGGTCTCAAATGAAAGGCGAGTTCGAGTTGAAGGCTCAAAGAAGCAGCTCGCAACGACTTTATTTTTCAGCAACTCTGGGTTTGGCTCGGCCTTGAGTCTTGCTGCTGTGTCGACGATAAGCTCCAGTTCATTACGAGTGAGCTCAGGTATGGAGATGATGTGCTTGTTAAATAACGAATGCGACATAACGGGTCTTCCTTCTATGCATACAGTCAAATTGCGGACAAAAAAAAGCCCCCTAAAAATAGGAGGCTTCGAAACGATCAATAGAGCAAAATAAAAATGACACCACCGCCACTCTTTGGCGTGTAGTTTGACAATCATGTGCGACAGAATTGCAGTTCATTTTTTGCTCTCTTAAGACAAATTGCGGAGGATTATACTCAGATAAAAACGGCATGCAATACTTTCTGTAAAGTATTCATTTAATGGATTTTTATGCGAAATAACCTCTACATTTTGCTTTGATTTAAGCCCTTGTTGAAACAGAAAATCTCAGGGTTTTTGGGGCGATAATGCCCTCAAGTACATGAAAAAAAATGCGGGCTTTATCCAAGGGCTAAATCCCAAGTTCGCCGCCCGCATTTCCCTGTCATTACACTTAACTTGTCAATGTCTCGCGAACAAGTGAGTGCTTAACTTCTTAGTTGTTTCGATTCTTAGCTGTTTAGGTAATTAACTGCCTAGTGTTGCAACCATTACTGCTTTGATGGTGTGCATGCGGTTTTCAGCTTCATCGAACACGATAGAGTATTCAGACTCAACTACCTCATCAGTCACTTCCACACCGTCTTTTAGCTGTGGATATTCAGCCGCAAGTTGTTTGCCTACCGTGGTATCTTCGCCATGGAAAGCTGGCAGACAGTGCATGAATTTCACATGTGGGTTACCCGTTGCTTTCAGCATTTCCATGTTCACTTGGTAAGGCATCATTAGGTTGATACGCTCAGCCCATGCTTCTTTCGCTTCGCCCATAGATACCCAAACGTCGGTGTACAGGAAGTCACAACCTTGCACGCCTTCTTGAACATCTTCAGTCAGTGTAATTTTGCCACCTGTGTGCTCTGCGATTTCACGACATTGAGCCAGTAGCTCTTCTTGTGGCCAGAATTGTTTTGGAGCAACAAGGCGAATGTCCATACCCATTTTCGCAGCGCCAACCATTAGAGAGTTACCCATGTTGTTGCGAGCATCACCTAGGTAAGCAAAGCTGATTTCATGCAGTTGTTTACCACGGCCGTATTCCGTCATGGTTAGGAAGTCAGCAAGAATTTGTGTAGGGTGGAATTCGTCAGTCAGACCATTCCATACTGGAACTCCAGCGTAAGCGCCGAGCTCTTCAACGATTTCTTGACCGAAGCCGCGGTATTCAATGCCATCGTACATACGGCCAAGAACGCGAGCGGTATCTTTCATTGATTCTTTGTGGCCAATTTGAGAGCCAGATGGGCCTAAGTAAGACACGCGAGCGCCTTGGTCGAATGCCGCTACTTCGAATGCACAGCGAGTACGAGTTGAGGTTTTCTCAAAGATAAGCGCAATGTTTTTGCCAGTCAGTGTTGGCTGTTCGTAACCGTTGTACTTCGCTTTTTTTAGCTCCATAGAAAGATCTAACAAGTGTTGAATTTCGCGTGGAGTGAAATCTAGTAGCTTTAGGAAGTTACGATTGCGTAGGTTAAAAGCCATGATGTATTCCTTCTTAGATTTAGGCGCTTTCTTGTTACAGGGAAAGAAAATTCAAGAAAGCGCGATTCAATTTTTGTGTATTAATTTCAGTTCAAACGGCGATTCAGTTTTCTCGCAAGGTTTGAAAAGCTCGCGAGTAGATTAATCTTTGGTGATGTTGGTGCCTGCCAAGCCTTGCAGGATTTGCAAACCATCTTCGAGTGCACCAATACCGACGACTTTGCCGCCTTGCTGAATGAATTCGCACGATGCTTCAATTTTTGGTCCCATAGAGCCTGCATCAAATTCGAATTTCGCCAGTTCACTTGGTGTGGTGCTGCGCAGTGCGTGTTGAGTCGGTTTGCCCCAATCAAGGTAAACAGCGTCCGCGTCGGTCAAAATAAGCAGTGCATCCGCATCCAGTTGTTTCGCTAAGAAAGCCGCTGACATGTCTTTGTCGATAACCGCTTCAACACCCACTAATTTGCCGTTCTCTTTTTTCACTGGGATGCCACCGCCGCCAGTACAAATCACTAGGTGGCCTGCATCGATAAGTTGGGTGATCGCTTCGTGCTCAACAATGCCAGTAGGGCGTGGGCTTGGCACAACGCGACGGAAGTGTTGGCCATCTGGTTTGACGATCCAGTGGAATTTCTCCGCCAATTCACGCGCTTCCGCTTCTTCGTAGATCGGGCCAATCGGCTTCGTTGGATCGGCGAATGCAGGATCGTTTGGATCAACGGTCATTTGCGTCAACATGCACGAGATGTTGCGGTTAGGTAGATAGTTCTTGAACTCTTGCATCAGCATGTAGCCGATCATGCCTTGAGTCTCACTGCCCAATACATCTAGCGGATACGGGTTTACTTTTTTGTATTCCAAACCTTGCAGAGCCAGTAAACCAACTTGTGGGCCATTACCATGTACTAGAACCACGTTGTACACTTTCGCGATTTCAGAGATGGTTTTAACCGCTGTTTCAATATTACGGCGTTGAACATCGGCTTCTAACGGCTCACCGCGACGAAGTAGGGCATTACCGCCGAGTGCAACAACAACAGTTTGCTTAGTCATAATTGTGTTCTCTCATTTTGGCCAAGCTGAGATTATTTAAGATCATTCAACTTGGCCGTTTTCGTCTTAGTGATTAGATACCATCACGCTCAATTGGGCAGCTCATGCAGCGTGCGCCACCGCGACCGCGGCCAAGTTCATCTCCAGGGATAGGAAGAACTGTGATGCCTGCTTTATCGTATTTTTCATTGGTGTAGGTGTTGCCTTCGTAGCCAATCACAACGCCAGGTTTAACCGTTAGAACGTTGTTTGCATCGTTCCACTGTTCACGTTCTGCATGGAAGTTGTCACCACCGGTCGTGATTAGGTTTAGCTTGTCTACGCCAAGTGCTTTTTCGATAGCTGTTACGAAGTAGCCTTCTTCTTTCACTTTCACTGCGCCAGACTCATCACCAGTTAGGTTCCAGCACTGTACGTCTTTACTCACCACTTCCGGGTAAACAGAGAACGTATCTTCGTTCATGTGCGTCATAACGGTGTCTAAGTGCATGCAAGAGCGGTGTTTTGGTAGCTGCATTGCGATAACTTGTTTCGCTTGACCGTGTTTGAATAGGCTAGATGCTAAGTGCTCAACACCTTGTGCTGTTGTACGCTCAGACATACCGATAAGAACCGTACCGCGACCGATTACAAGAACGTCACCGCCTTCAATGGTTGAGTTGTCGTAGCTGATGTTTTCTTCATCGCCGAAGTACTTAATGAAGTCTTGGCCAGCAAATGTTGGGTGCCAGCGGTAAATAGCGCGAACGTGGTTGGTTTCACGTTGACGAGCAGGTTTCGCCATCGGGTTGATGGATACGCCACCGTATACCCAGCAAGATGTGTCACGAGTAAATAGGTGGTTTGGTAGCGGTTCGATAATGAAGTCGGTTGGTGCGTGCATGCCTTGCATCATTGAAGATGATTTCATTGGCATCTCAGCGTAAGACAGACCACCCGTTAGGATTTTTGCTAGTTCTAGGTTTGGTAAGTCGCCCAAGTAGCAGCGCACATCGTTAGCAAAGGTTTTGCCTAAGCGGTAATCAGAAACTTGATGATTCAAAAGCCAATCTTTCGCTTCTGGCACTGCTAGCGTGTCTGCTAGTAGGTCAGTAAGAAGAAGAACTTCAACACCTTGATCACGCAGCGTTTGAGTAAATGCGTCATGCTCTTTACCAGCACGTTCAACAGCCAGTACGTCATCAAATAGTAAATCGTGACAGTTAGAGGGTGTTAGGTGAGTCAGTGCGCGTCTTGGACGGTGAACTAGAACGCGGCGTAATTGACCTATTTCAGAACCTACATAGAACTTACTCATGATCGTCTCTCTCTTATATATTTGAATTACTTTTATCGCTAAGAGTAATTATTTATTTTCAGTTGAGAAGAATGAATTATTTATTCATATCTCTTGTCTGGAATTAATATTACGCCTGCTAGTCAGGTATTCTTAGAGATCTATCACAAATCGTTTTTTATCCCGCAGCCCTTTAAAATTAAGGGTTTTAACAAACTTTATGCACTTTCAGTTATGAATAATACATTCTAAATAGTTAGCAGTTAGGGAACTTTATGCACGCTTTTTTGACGAAACTTACTAGAATCTAATTTACGAGAGATTATATGCAGAATAGTTTTATTGATAAGAGTGTACTTAGCTTGGAAGTATGCAGTGTTTTTATTTAGATATTTAATTTTGGATGTGGAATTAATTGTTTATTAACAAAGTAAATGCGAATAAAGCTGTTGCGATCACATTTTAAAATCGGCTGTTTAAGTGTGTTTTTTGATAGAAAAGGGCATTAATCCTCGTCTGTTTATTAGGTTATTAATTACTTTAAATATAATTAACGCTAATAAGTGACTAACTATTTGTTTAAACATCATGGTTGAAAATAGAGTGTTATTTCATCAAGAAAATTAGATGTTTAAAAGTAGGATTGATTCTTCTATTGCGAGTGCTTTGAGTTTGGTTGAGCTTGGCTACGAACAGAAGAACCTTGAATATCGCGTGTATGGCTTTGAGGAGCTGTTTCAGTGGCAGAGGGTTACATTGAGAGGGAACAATAAAAAAGCCGCTGTGAGAAGCGGCTTTGGATGAGAAAGGAGTGAAGTGCTGTTAGTTAGATCAGCGCACCAATACTCAGTACAACAATGCAGAACACCATCAATATACCGACTAGTGGCATCACCCATTTAACCCAGCGCACGTAAGGGACACGAGCAATCGCCAAACCACCCATCACCACCGCGGAGGTTGGGGTGATTAGGTTCACCAAGCCAGATGCAGATTGGTACGCAGTGATAACCAAGTCACGACCTACGCCAGCAAAGTCGGCCAGTGGTGCCATGATTGGCATGGTCAGTACCGCTAAGCCAGAGGTCGATGGCACTAAGAACGACAGTAGAATCTCTAAGAAGAACATCACGTTAATGAAGATAACCGAAGAAAGCCCCGTTACCATCTGTTCTGCTGAGAAGAGAATGGTATCGGTGATCATACCGCGGTCCATCACCACTACGATACCACGTGCAATACCTATGATGAGCGCAACGCCAAGTAGGTCGCGGGCACCATCAATGAAGCTGGTGGTAAACTCTTCTTCGCTCATGCGAGCCACAATACCAACGATGATGGTTGCTGCTAAGAACATCGCTGAGATCTCAGCCATCCACCATCCAGCAACGGATACACCATAAATCATTACAGCGAACGAGCCACCAAAAATGGTCAGAATCAGTTTGCGAGTCGCGGTGAATTCAAGTTTTTCGCCGCTCGCATTACCTAAGAAGTGCGCTTTGTTCTCTTCGTATTTGTCGTAGACAATTGATGTTGTTGGATCGGCTTGAACCATTCTTGCGTAACGCATTACGTAGACAACACAAATACCCCAACCAATAATCAACATCGCAATGCGCAACACGATACCGTCTGTAAATGGAATACCAGAGGCGTTGGCAGCGATCACGGTTGCGAATGGGTTAATCGTTGAACCCAGCACCCCAATACCTGCACCAAGCAGTACGGTCGCAGCGGCAACAAGAGGGTCAAAGCGAGCTGCCATCATTACCGGCACTAGCAATGTATAGAAGGGCAGTGATTCTTCCGCCATGCCGTAGACGGTACCACCTGCGGCAAATAGCGCCATCAGTATTGGTATCATCAACTCTTCTCGCCCTTCTAAGCGGGCGGTGACGCGCTCGATACCGGCATCAATGGCACCCGTTTTGGTTACTAGCCCTAAGAAGCCACCAATGATTAAGATGAACAGCGAAACGTCGATAGCCGCCGCTTCATAGCTATTGTGGTCATAGAAGCCGTCAATAGGCGCGAGCAGTACATCAATCACGCCTTGAGGGTTACCTTCTACCGCTTGATAGGTTCCGGTTACGGGTACTTCTCGGCCTAGCTCTTCATTCATTGCACGGTCGTATTGGCCTGCTGGAACAATCCAGGTAAGCAGTGCGACGAACGCAATCAGAATAAATAGAATGGTGTAGGCAGAAGGGAATTTAAAGTTGGCAAAGAAGCCGCCCTTTTTTTTCTCGCTTGGTATCGTTTGAGTTGTCATGGCTATCTCCTTACATCATCTTAAATAGAAGTGATGTGAATTAGCGACTAATGATTTATAGATTGTAAATACACGGACACTTATAAAGCACTCAACGATATAAAGTTGCTGACTTTAAATTAAGGTTGTTTTTATATTTACTAATCCAAATGAAGTTAGATTTAATTTAGCTGCGGTTATTTTATTCCTTACTCCGGTATTTAAGTTTGGTGCTGTTCACAAAAATAATGGCTAATAAAAGGGCTGAAAAATGGCAGAAAATCGTCAAGGTTTTTTGGTTAGTTAGCTTGGATTAATATTCGTTTTGGATTAACTGGAAGTGGAAGGAGATTGATTTGGTAGGTGTTGTTTATGATTAGGCAGAATAATCTTGGAATTTTATTCAAACTTTATTTTTAGGCGGTTTTTAAAGTTTATAATGGTTATTTGATGCGTATCAAATAACACATTGAGCAGAAAACAAAAAAGGAAGCCGAAGCTTCCTTTTAAATGTTCAATCACCAGCGAATGTTAGATAAACAGACCGCCGAATGCGAAGCCGAGTGCTACCGCAGTACTGATTGTTACCACACCTGGAATGAAGAATGGGTGGTTGAATACGTAGTTACCGATACGCGTTGAGCCTGTGTCATCCATCTCAACCGCTGCTAGTAGCGTAGGGTAAGTTGGAAGTACGAACAGCGCACTTACCGCAGCAAAAGAAGCAACGGCTGTTAGTGGTGCTACGCCAATCGCTAGTGCTGCAGGCATCAGTGCAACTGTTGTTGCGCCTTGAGAGTAAAGCAGCATAGAAGCGAAGAACAGAACAAGAGCCAGCATCCATGGGTAGTCAGCCAGTAGAGCGCCTGCTACGTCTTTGATTTCAGCAACGTGTGCGTTTACAAACGTTGAACCTAACCAAGCCACACCAAGTACACATACACATGCCGTCATACCAGAACGGAACGTTGGTGCTGAAGAAATCTTCGCTGCATCAATCTTAGTGAACATCACGATAGCCGCTGCTGCTGCCAGCATTACAGACATGATCGCTTCGTTACGACCTAGCGCCGGGTTTTCAATTAGGCCAACAGAGCTAGAGATAGCCGCTGCGTAACAAACCACGAAACCAATTGCAGCTAGGAAGATGTACGTTGCTTTCTTCGCTGTAGGTAGAATTTCGCGTTTCTCTTCTGTTGCTAGCTTGATTAGACCTTTCTCTAGACGTTCTTGATAAACAGGATCGTCTTTCAATTCGCTACCCATGTAGTTAGCAACAACCGCACCAACCATACAAGCGATGAAGGTTGTTGGGATACAAACCATCAATAGCGTTAGGTAATCAACACCAAATGGTGCCAACATTGCTGCGAAAGCCACAACTGCAGCCGAGATTGGCGAAGCTGTGATAGCAATTTGAGAAGCGACAACTGCGATAGACAGTGGACGAGAAGGACGAACACCTTGGCCTTTTGCTACTTCTGCAATAACAGGAAGCGTAGAGAATGCTGTGTGACCAGTACCCGCCATTAATGTCATTACAAAGGTCACAATCGGCGCGTAAAAGGTGATGCGTTCAGGGTGTTTACGCAAAAAGTTTTCGGCAATTTGTACCAACCAGTCCATACCGCCAGCAACTTGCATTGCAGCAATTGCGGTGATAACTGACATGATGATCAAGATTACGTCGATCGGGATGAAAGATTGGCTTGTTGGAACGCCAAGAATAAGTGAAAGGGCAATAACACCAGCACCACCGGCAAAACCAATACCGATACCGCCAATTCTGGCCCCCAAAAAGATAAAGAGCAGGACGACAAACAGTTCTACTGCAATCATAAGTAACACCTCATTTAGATTTTATTATGTGAACATTCGCCGCTGGAATGTTCACATAATAGTTCTATGGTTTAGATTCAATTTGGCAAAAGCGCAACCAACGGAAATCCACAAAATAATCATGGTTAACCGTATTGGAGCCTAAAAAAGGGCTCCGTTTGGAACCCTTTCTCGCTAACTTTATTCGTAGCGCTTCGCTTTATACTGAGGATGCATCAAATTTTCAACAGAGAAAATGTCATCAAGTTCTTCTTCGGTCAATAAACCGCGTTCTAGAACTACATCACGAACACTCTTACCTGTTTCTGCACAGATCTTACCAACAATGTCACCTTCGTGGTGGCCAATGTATGGGTTTAGGTAAGTGACGATACCGATAGAGTTAAATACGTGCGCTTCACATACTTCTTTGTTTACCGTAATGCCGTCTACACACTTGTCGCGCAGGTTCACACAAGCGTTTGTCAGAATGTCTAGAGACTCAAACATGCTTTGTGCAATAACAGGTTCCATTACGTTCAGTTGAAGTTGACCACCTTCCGCAGCGAAAGAAACCGTGTTGTCGTTACCTAGAACTTTGAAGCAAACTTGGTTTACTACTTCAGGTACAACTGGGTTTACTTTAGCAGGCATGATTGAAGAACCTGCTTGCAGTTCAGGTAGGTTTAGCTCGTTCAAACCAGTACGTGGACCTGAAGAAAGTAGACGCAAGTCGTTACAGATCTTAGATAGCTTAACTGCTAGACGCTTAAGTGCGCCGTGCGTCATTACGTATGCGCCACAGTCAGACGTTGCTTCGATTAAATCTTCAGCCGCTACACACTCTAGGCCTGTTACTTCTGCTAGGTGTTTCACTGCTAGGCCTTGGTAACCCGGTGCTGCGTTCAGACCTGTACCGATAGCCGTTGCGCCTAGGTTTACTTCAAGCAGTAGTTTTGAAGTGTATTCTAGGTTTTTGATTTCTTCATTGATGGTTACAGCCCAAGCGTGGAACTCTTGGCCAACCGTCATTGGAACTGCGTCTTGAAGCTGAGTACGACCCATCTTCAAAATCGTGTTGAATTCTTGGCTCTTAAGCTCGAATGCACCTTTTAGGTATTCGATCGCATCAATCAGTTTACGAACGCTGTTGTAAACAGAGATACGGAAGCCAGTTGGGTAAGCACAGTTTGTAGATTGGCTGCGGTTTACATGGTCGTTCGGGTTGATGAACTCGTATTGGCCTTTTTCTTTGCCCATAAGTTCAAGAGCCACGTTCGCAACAACTTCGTTTGCGTTCATGTTTACAGAAGTACCAGCACCACCTTGGAAAACGTCCGATGGGAACTGATCCATGCACTTACCCGTGTCTAGAATTAGGTCACAAGCTTGGATGATGTATTTAGCCACTTCGCTTGGAATTACACCTAACTCTTTGTTTGCTAAAGCCGCTGCTTTCTTAGTCATCACCATACCGCGAACGAATTCAGGTACATCTGAGATCGTTACATTTGAGATGTTGAAGTTTTCAACTGCGCGTAGAGTGTGGATGCCGTAGTAAGCATCAGCCGGAACATGACGTTGACCTAATAGATCTTCTTCGAGACGAGTAGCTTGAGGAGCTTCAACTTGAGCTTCTGATTGAGTAGCCATAACAGGATCCTTAGAGAATTATTCTGATTATATAGTTAGTTATTAGCCTATTCTGTGTGCAAATACTCCGTTCGCTAGAATATTGGGCTGATAAATCCGTCCTGACTTATGTGGCACATGATACTGTACTTAGCGCATAAAAATATTAAGTGGATCACCTTTTTCGGTTTTGTTTCGTCAATATTTTGCAAAGTTATTCTTGGTCAATAAACACGCTTATTTACAGGATAAATTTGAGATTGTTAGGGCTTTCAGCGTAAACTGCAAGTAACAAAGGAGGGCGTGTGTTTCCTATCTTATTATTACTATTTATCTTCGTACCCATCATTGAGATTGGGCTATTTATTCAAGTTGGTGGCTTCTTAGGATTGTGGCCAACTATTGCGTTGGTTTTGATCACTGCATTTGTGGGTGCATCGCTGGTTCGTAGCCAAGGCATTCAGACACTTATGTCTGTGCAAGGTCGTTTGCAACAAGGCGAAATGCCAGCACAACAGATTCTTGAAGGCGTGATGCTTGCAGTTGCCGGTGTATTGCTGCTGACTCCGGGTTTTATGACGGACGCACTCGGTATGTTGGTATTATTGCCAGCACCAAGAGCGATGATTGCCAAGAAAATGATGGAAAAAATGGTGGTGACCAACATGTCTGGTGGTTTCCATGCCGGTGGACAAGCTGGTTTTGGCCAGAGCCCATTTGGACAAGACCCATTCAATCGCGATCCATCTGACCAATCAAAAGACGGCAACACCTTTGAAGGTGAGTTTGAGAAGAAAGACGACGACAACGATCGTAACCGCTTAAACTAATTAATTTTTTCTCTCTTTATATAGAGGGAAAACAGAAAAGGCTCTTACCTTTATCCTTCGCAAGAAAGTGATAATGGTAAGAGCCTTTTTTATTGTCTGTCGCTAGCTGTTACTTACTGTTTACTATCGATAACAGATAACAGATAAGCTTGAGTGTTCGGTTATACCGCGCCTTCAAAACCCATTTGTCGCCATGCTTCAAAAGCAATGATTGCCACTGCGTTAGACAGGTTGAGGCTGCGTGCGTCTGGCATCATTGGAATACGAATACGTTGTTCCATTGGCATACTTTCGATGAATTCAGCAGGCAGCCCGCGAGTCTCTGGGCCAAACATCAACACATCACCTTGTTGGAATTTTGCATCAACGTGGTGACCTGTCGTTTTAGTGGTGCAGGCAAAGATGCGGAAGTCACCCTCGCGTTCATTCTCAAGATACTCAAGGAAAGCTTCTAGGTTCTTGTGACGCTTAACTCGCGCAAGGTCGTGGTAATCCAAGCCAGCACGACGAACCTTCTTCTCTTCAAAATCAAAGCCAAGCGGTTCAATCAGGTGCAGGTTTGCGCCGCAGTTAGCACATAGGCGGATGATGTTACCCGTATTGGGTGCAATTTCTGGTTCGTATAGAGCGATATCAAACATGTTGGTTCACAAGAGTAATCAAAGATAGCCCGAGTATACGGTGGCAAGCTGAGTGAGTACAGTTCACCACCATTCGCTTACGCTTTATTCGCGAGTGCTTGTGCGTAGTTTTCAGCAACCGCCTTCCAATTCACCACATTCCACCATGCATTGATGTAATCAGGACGACGGTTTTGGTAGCTGATGTAGTAGGCGTGTTCCCAAACATCGAGCGCGAGAATCGGTTCGCCATCACTGACAACGGTATCCATCCACGGATTATCTTGGTTCGAGGTTGAGATGATCTTCAGTTGCCCTTGCTCTACCACTAGCCAAGCAAAGCCGGAGCCAAAGGTATTGATCGCCGCTTGGGCGAACTGATCTTGGAATGTCTCGAAATCACCGAAGGTACTCTTGATAGCCTCACCAAGCTCGCCCGTAGGTTCACCACCGCCGTCTCGCGACATGCAGTTCCAGTACAAGATGTGATTGTAGTAGCCACCGCCATTGTTACGAACAGCCGGGCTGTGCTGAGAGATGTTGGCGAAGATCTCGGTCAGAGATTGCTGTTCTAGCTCGCTGCCAGACACCGCCGCAACAAACTTATCGTAGTAGGTTCTATGGTGCTTGCTGTAATGCACTTCCATTGTCTTAGCGTCAATGTAAGGCTCTAGGGCATCGTAAGCGTAGGGTAAAGCAGGGAAAGTGTGCGACATGGTAAATCCTCCTTAATTAGAGGATTTACCATAATGGTAATGACAATCATTATCAACTGCGATCTTTGTGGGGGTATTACACCGGTAAGATAGGCAGGGTGATTTCGAGTTGTAATCCACCGAGCTGGCTGCGGGTTGCGGTGATGGTTCCGCTGTGTTGGCGAATCGCACTTTCAGTAATGGTTAATCCAAGCCCTGTGCCGCCAGAGTTTCTGTCACGCGCTGTTGAGACACGGTAAAAAGGTCTGAAGATAGAATCGAGTTCATCCTCTGGAACACCATCACCATTATCATTGACGCAAATTGTTAGCTGATCTTGAACCACATGGAACTGTACATCCACTTGGTCTTTACCGTAGTAGATGGCATTGCGTGTAATGTTGTCTAGCGCACTCATCAGCAGTTTAGGGTTCCCCGAAATAGAGCGTTCTGGGATCTCCGAGAACGTCAGTTGTTTGCCCATCTGTTCGGCTTCAAACTCTGCGTCTTTTAAGATCTCTTCCCATAGGCTCGAGATAGGCTGAACCTCACGAGTAATATGGCTGTCGACCTGCATACGAGATAGCGTCAGCAGCTCACTGATCATCTGTTCCAAACGCTGTGCTTCGGTATCAATGCGTTCTAACTCTTGGCTCTCGCCTTGTTTACGAATCGCCAGTGCATTGGCCATGCGCAGGCGAGTCAGTGGGGAGCGTAGTTCGTGTGAAATATCAGAGAGTAGGCGCTGCTGCCCTGAGATCATCTGGTTCACCGCTTCGACCATCTGGTTAAAGCTCTCACCTGCTTGTCTGAACTCTGAAGTACCTTTTTCGAGTGTTGGATCGACCTCGAATTGACCTTTCGCCACGCGTTGTGCCGCGCGTTCTAGCCTGCGAGCGGGTTGACTCAGTGCCCAAGCTAACCAAAGTAATAGCGGGGTACTCGCCAACATCACGGCAAGCAATAGCTGCAGAGGTCTATCAAACAGGCGCAGTAAGAATGGCGGTGGTTGGTTCCACTTCACTCCGGCATACATCAGCAACTCTTCACCAGCGAGAGTAATTGGCACTGGCCCTGCGACCATGTAGTGTCCGTAGAGTTTTTGCTTCGGTATCTCAGGGTTATCAATCGAGGTAACAAAGTTACGAATCGCCTTTAGCTTATAGTCTGAATGCCTTTTCGAGGTAAGGACTGCGCCCTCAAGATCGGTCAGGTAGATGCGAGCTCTAGAATCCTTGCGGCTGCGTGGCGCCTCCAGTTGGAAGACAATCTTGCCCAGATTAGGTTCTTTGGCGTAGCGTTTCTCTGTGATTTTAGCGATACGCTCGAGTTTATCGAGGTGATCTGCGGGCACATCTCGCGCGACTCGAGGGTCTAAATGGGGAAGTGACAGCACCGACAAAAGCACCAGTAACATGGTGAACCAAAAGATAGCAAAGATACGTCCATATAAGCTGGTGATTTTAGGTATACGCATTAATCTTCCTCTACCAATAAGTAGCCACGGCCTCGTAAGGTTTTGATGCGTGATTTGCCGTCAGTGCGCTCAGGAATCTTCTTACGTAGATTAGAGATGTGCATGTCTATCGCGCGGTCAAACGCTGCGAGCCTTTTACCCAGCACATCCAAACTCAATGCTTCTTTGGTGATCACTTGCCCTGGGTTTTGGATAAGGTGACTCAGTAGGGCGAACTCGGTTGTGGTGAGGTCGATGAGCTCCCCATTGCAGTAGGCTTCTTGTTTGCCAGGGAAGACTTCGATGTCTTGATATTGAACTCTATCACTGGCCGCCTTAGGTGCGGTGTTGGTTTGAGTACGACGCAAGATAGCTCGAATACGAGCTAACAACTCTCGGTCACTGAAAGGTTTAGGCAGGTAATCATCCGCGCCAAGTTCAAGACCAATCACACGGTCGATCTCTTCGCCTTTTGCGGTCAGCATCAGCACTGGTGTTTCCCAATTTTCTCTCAGTTTCTTTAGTGTTTCCATGCCATTAAGACGCGGCATCATCACATCCAAAAGAATCAGGTCAATCTCATCATTGATAGCTTCCAGCCCTGCATAGCCATCATTGGCTTCGGAAACAGTGAAGCCCTCAAAGCTCAGAATGTCTTTGAGTAAGCTGGTTAACTCGGTGTCGTCATCAATAAGAAGAATGTTCGCCATTGGGAAGCCTTAATCGGTTATCTACTATTTACAGGTTAATAATACTGCTAATTATTCGTCAACTTTCACTCTTTACGATTCTTTACGCTTTCTAAACGTCACTTTACGAGGGAAAGACTAATCTATATCTAAGCGCTGAGAAACAGACGCAACACATGACTTATTATACCGAATTGAGGCAACAATTATGAAAATGACTAAGAAACTTGTACTAGCAGCTGCGGCACTTCCACTAATGTTAGGTACAGCAAGCGCGTATGCTTACGGTGGTGGTGATAAAGGTGACCACAAAGGTATGCACGACAAGTGTGGCGGTTTCGATAAAAAAGTAATGCGCCAACTAGACCTAACCGACGCTCAAAAAGAACAGTTAAAAGAGATGCGTGAAGCAGACCGTGCTGAGATGAAAGCAAAGCGCGGTGCAAACAAAACGGCAAAAATGGCGCAAATGAAAGCGCATCACGAAAAGGTTCAAGCATTGGTACTTGCTGACAACTTTGACGAAGCAGCAGCAAACGACCTAGCAAGCCAAATGGTTGAGAAGCAAACTGAGCGTCGCGTAGCAATGCTTAAGAAGCAACACCAAATGATGAGCGTACTAACGGCTGAGCAAAAGACTCAACTGAAAGAAATCCAACAAGAGCGCATGACTAAGTGTGCTGACAAAATGGGAAAACGCATGAACAAAGACAAGTAATTCATTGCTTGAAAAATCAGCGTTGAATGAAAGTGTTTAGAAAGAAGCGGCCGAGTGTCGCTTTTTTTGATCCTTAAAAATGAATGTTTTACATCATGGCTGTCATATTCAATTGGTGGTTTGCAGGTTATACTTTGTGCTATCAGTCACTTTATAGCCAAGTTATGAAACAAGAATACGCACGTTTAGTTACGCTCGCCGCTTGGGCAGCCACCACCATCGCCACTATTTTATTGATAGTGAAAGTCGCAGCTTGGTGGGTGACAGGTTCCGTGAGTCTGTTGGCTTCCGTCGTGGATTCAATGCTGGATATCGCGGCCTCTGTCGTTAACCTTATCGTGGTTCGTTACTCTCTGCAGCCTGCCGACAAAGAGCACACCTTTGGTCATGGTAAGGCTGAATCTCTCGCTGCATTAGCGCAGGCAATGTTTATTTCAGGCTCTGCATGTTTCCTTATTCTCAATGGTATTGAACGCTTCTTCCGACCTCATGAACTGAACTCTCCAGAAATTGGTATCTACGTCAGCCTGTTCGCGATAGTGATGACGTTTGGTCTGGTTCGTTTCCAAAAACATGTGGTCAACAAAACGGGCAGCCAAGCAATTGCAGCCGATTCATTGCACTATCAATCAGACCTTTATATGAACGCTGCGATCATGCTGGCACTGGCATTGAGCTGGTTTGGGATTGGTCAGGCGGACTCAGTATTCGCGGTGGGTATCGGTATCTACATTCTGTACAGCGCTTATCAAATGGCGATGGAAGCGGTTCAGTCTCTGCTTGATCATAAGCTGCCAGATGATGAGCTAAAACAGATTAAAGAGACATCATTGAGCGTGGAAGGCGTGCTGGGTGTGCATCAATTACGAACGCGTCGCTCGGGGCCAATACGCTTCATCCAACTGCATCTAGAATTGGAAGATAATATCCCACTAATTGAAGCGCATCGCATTTCTGACGAAGTAGAGGCTAAGCTTATCTCCGTGTTCCCTGATGCTGATGTATTAATTCACCAAGACCCGTATTCGGTCGTATTTGGACCAGAGAAGCAGCAGAAATTCCACTCGTGGTAATGCGTGCTAAAAATCAGCGGGCAAATGGTAAGTGAGTGGCTTTTGAACTAAAGTGAGTAAAAATTACTAACTGTTAGGTGATTCAAAAACCACCTTAGTAACAATTAATGTTGATTCTGATGTGAATCAACAAAGTTATTGAGTAAAACTGTAATACTCTTACAGAAGTAGAAATGTTACATAATTTTACGCGATTTGAGTGCTATTCCTGTTGAGGAAATGTAACATAACGCACAAATATAGATTTAAAATCTTGTTGATATACAATCAGCAAGAACAAGAATTGAATAATAGATTCCCAAAAATCGAGGGTGAGCATGATTAAGAAGATCGGTGTTTTGACCAGTGGTGGTGACGCTCCAGGTATGAACGCAGCAGTTCGCGGCGTTGTTCGTACTGCGTTATCAGTTGGCATTGAAGTTTACGGTATTTACGATGGCTACCAAGGCCTTGTTGAAGACCGTATCGAAAAGCTTGACCGTTCAAGCGTATCTGACGTGATCAACCGTGGTGGTACTTTCTTAGGTTCTGCACGTTTCCCTGAATTTAAAGACGTTGCTGTTCGTGAGAAAGGCATTGAGAACCTTAAGAAACACGGTATCGAAGCACTTGTTGTTATCGGTGGTGACGGTTCTTACATGGGGGCTAAGAAGCTGACTGAAATGGGTTACCCATGTATTGGTCTTCCAGGCACAATCGATAACGATATCGCGGGTACTGACTACACAATCGGTTACCTAACAGCGCTTAACACTGTTATTGATTCAATTGACCGTCTACGTGACACGTCTTCTTCTCACCAACGTATTTCTATTGTTGAAATCATGGGCCGTCACTGTGGTGACCTTACGCTTATGTCAGCAATCGCGGGTGGTTGTGAGTACATCATTACTCCAGAGACTGGCCTAGATAAAGAACAGCTTATCAGCAACATCCAAGATGGTATTGCGAAAGGTAAGAAGCACGCAATCATCGCTCTAACTGAGCTAATGATGGATGCTAACGAACTGGCTAAAGAGATCGAATCTTCCACAGGTCGTGAAACTCGTGCAACGGTTCTTGGTCACATCCAACGTGGTGGTCGTCCTACTGCATTTGACCGTGTATTGGCTTCTCGTATGGGTAACTACGCTGTTCACCTTCTTCAAGAAGGTCACGGTGGTCGTTGTGTGGGTATCGAGAAAGAAGAACTTGTTCACCACGACATCATCGATTGTATCGAGAACATGCAGAACCCAGACCGTTCTGAGCTGTTCCGCGTTGCAGAAGAGTTGTTCTAAGCCACGCTTAGCGTTCTCTTAAAGAATTTAAAAACCGCTGATTATTCAGCGGTTTTTTTGTGCCTGCCGTTTGGGTTTCAGAAACGACAGGTAATAAAAAAAGGCCAACCTAAGTTGACCTTTCATCTAATCTAAACGGTGAGGTTTAAATTAAGCTTTTGCTTCAGCTGCTGCTTTAGCGATAGCTGCGAAGCTTTTCGCGTCTAGAGCTGCGCCGCCAACTAGAGCACCGTCGATGTCTGGTTGTGCGAAGTAAGCTGCTGCGTTTTCTGGCTTAACAGAACCGCCGTATTGGATAACAACTTTCTTAGCAACTTCTTCAGATTTCTCTGCGATGTGTGCACGGATTTGAGCGTGGATGCGTTGTGCATCTTCAGCTGTAGCTGCTTTACCAGTACCGATAGCCCAGATTGGTTCGTAAGCGATGATAGCGCCTTCAAGAGCTTCAACACCTTGAGTGTTGATAACAGCGTCAAGTTGACGAGCACATACTGCAACAGTTTCGCCTGCTTCGTTTTGTGCTTCAGATTCACCGATACAAAGAACTGGAGTTAGGCCGTTCTCTTTTAGGAATGCGAATTTCTTAGCTACGAACTCATCTGATTCGTTGTGGTATTCACGACGCTCAGAGTGACCGATGATGATGTGAGATGCGCCGAACTCTTTAAGCATTGCTGGAGACATGTCGCCAGTGAATGCACCGCTGTTGTTTAGGTCAGAGTTTTGAGCACCTAGGATGATCGCGCTGCCCGCTTCAGTAAGCGTACGCTCTGCTAGATCAACGAAAAGTGCTGGTGGAGCAACTGCTACGTCTACGCCTGTTACGCCTTCAAGTTCAGCGTTAAGACCGTTTAGTAGATCAACAACCATTTCTTTGCTGCCGTTTAGTTTCCAGTTACCCATAACTACAGGATGACGCATAGGAATATCTCCAAAGTATTTAAATAAATCGAATGTAAAAAAGTAAACTTTATTACGAAATAATATAACAGATTAATATCAACAGATCATGACTGTGGTCATGACTTTCTTGGATCTTACTCAATGGTCAGAGTAGATTTTGAGCATATATCAGTGATCCGGCAGACAGAATAATAGCTAACTTCTCGGATTTTTCATCGTTAGTTGTTATTAAGGGACAAACGATTGCGTTAACAACAGGAAGTAACAATGCCGAATCTAGTTCTAGAGTACTCCAATTCAGTGGATGAGCGAGTAAATATCCAAGGCTTACTGGAAGATCTCCACCAAGTCGCTCTCACATGTGGCTTGTTTGATGTGCCATCAGTGAAATCTCGTTCACTGCGTTGCCATAATTGGTTGGTCGGTGATGAGGAAGATAGTGTAGACTTTATTCATATCAGCTTTGAGTTACTTTCGGGACGAACGGAAGAGCAAAAGCGAGAATTGTCACGATCGTTAATGCAGATCCTGCAAGAACAAGCGAGTCATGTAAGAAGCTTAACGGTGAATATTCGTGATATGGATAAAAGTTGCTTTCAAAAAGTAATAAACTAACCATTGCTGCTGACTTTTAGCGGCGTATAAATTTGAGTATTTAAGATGTCGATGAAAGAATTACTGCTCTCTTTCAAGGGGAGAATTGGTCGTAAGACTTACTGGATTTGGAATGTTTTCTACTACATAGCGATTACCGGTTTTGCTTCAGGTATCTCTGTGTTGTTCCCTGCTTACTCTTATATCCTGCTACCAATCATCCTATTGATGCTTGTGATCCCAGACCTTGCGGTAACCGCTAAGCGCTGGCACGACCGCAATAAGTCTAATTACTGGCTACTATTGAATGTGCCATTAGTATTGGGTCGTTTAGCTTCGCCAATGGTTGCAACGACGACAGAGTCGGTATCGCCAATTCATATGGCGGCAACCGTCGCGGCATTAGTGTGTGGTTTCTGGATTCTGATTGAGTGTGGTTTGTTGAAAGGTACAGAAGGCCGTAATGACTACGGCGAAGACCCATGTGAATATTGAACAGCGAACCAATAAGAAGGGGGCATTACGCTCCCTTTTTCTTTTTAGTGCTTTGCTAATTTCAGTACATTTTAGGTTCGGTATTCGGCTTAAAAGGCACGACATTTTCAGGCAGAGATTCTTCAAAGCCGCAGCGCCCTTCGAGTGCATCTTGGAACTTACAGACCTGACAGCGCAGCTCTTGCATGAGTACGACATTGGCGTGGTGTGGGTTTTTACAACGGCTAACCACTAAGTCGATGTGACTTTGCTGCGCACGAAGTCGGTCTTGCATCACGTCTGAAGCCGAACAAATCATCTGTTCGCACATCTCGTGTTTGAATTGATTGAATGCTTTCGGGTCGCTTTTCGCGAGTTGGACAAGTTCATCAAAGGGTGGCAGTTTTTGAGCGGGTTGTGGATGCGCCATCATTCCTTCCTTAGCATTAAGCGTGTTTCATATGCTCTAAGCTTAAGAAAGAAATCTGTACAAATTTTAATCTATTTGTATTTTCTCAATATTGAGACGGTATTAGCCGATTACCTTTGCAATCAAAGGGCGGGTGTTAAGGTGTAAGTGCAGCGTCGTTCGCCAGCAATGATGTGCTCTGTACGGCTCACGTGACACTCATCTTTTAGTAACTCAGTAAACACGTTGAGCTCAGATTGGCACAGGCTAGGGCAGCGAGTTGCAGCCTTACAGATAGGGCAGTGGTTCTCAATCAAGATGTAGTGATCATCATGTTCTTGAAGCTCAGCCATGTAGCCTTCGTCTTCACGAAGCTGGGTGAGTTTTTTAAGCTTGCTGATGAGTGAATCACAGCCAGACAGCGCAGTTTGATACTGCTTAAGAGTGTGTTGTTCACGCTCGGCAGCAACCTTAGCCAGCCCTTCTTTACCAAATAGATTCTCGACAGCATCAATCACTTGAATAGTGAGTTCACCATGTCGGTCTGAAAATTGGTTATGACCTTGTTGAGTCAGGGACCAGTGGCGAGTCGGGCGACCCACTTTCACTTTCACATCATGAAACGCAAGAATACCGTCATCTTCCAGGCTTTGCAGATGTTGCCTTGCCCCCATTGTCGTCATGCCAAATTCTTCTGACAGTTGTTTCGCGGTTACCGCGCCTTGACGCTTAATGGTCTGTAAGATTCTGTCGCTTGTTTTCATACTATCCCTACCTAATGAACCTTACTATTATGAGGCAAGGTGTTTATAAAGCAAACCATTTACTATATTGATGATAATTTACTCTATAGATAGCGTTTTACTCTATTGGCTGCCATGGTCAGATTCTGGTGCGCTAATAAAACAAAAGGCTGATACTAGGTATCAGCCTTGGAATATTCTGTTTCACCGAATTTAGGCTTACAGGATATGACCTACTACTTCTGGATCTTTACGCTCTAGGTAGTGGATAGATTTGATGCGGCGAATTGTACGGCAGCGGCCACGGATAAGCAGGGTTTCTGTGGTTGCGATATTACCTTGACGAGAAATACCTTCTAGCAAGTCACCCTTAGTGATGCCTGTTGCTGAGAATACAACGTTGTCGCTGCGTGCCATGTCTTCCATCTTCAATACGATACCCGCCGTTACGCCCATTTCTGCGCAGCGCTCAAGTTCAAGTTCACCGTGCTTGCGGTTCTCTTCTGTGTCGCCTTTCACTTCGTGGCGAGGTAGAAGACGACCGTGCATGTCGCCGTCGAGTGCGCGAATTACCGCCGCCGAGACCACACCTTCAGGTGCGCCGCCGATGCAGTACATGACGTCTACTTCACTGTCTGGCATACAGGTTAAGATAGAAGCCGCAACATCACCGTCTGGAACAGCAAATACACGAACGCCCATTGCTTGCATGTCGGCGATGACTTGATCATGACGAGGCTTAGCAAGCGTGGTTACGACTAGAGTATCAAGTGTTTTACCTAGTGCTTTAGCGATGTTTTCTAGGTTTTCTGTTAGTGGCAGTTCTAGGTCAATCACGCCTTTAGCGCCAGGGCCAACAACCAACTTTTCCATGTACATATCAGGCGCTTTAAGGAAGCTGCCTTTTTCGCCCGCAGCCAATACAGCCAATGCATTTGATTGGCCCATTGCTGTCATGCGTGTCCCTTCAATTGGGTCAACTGCGATGTCGACAGCGTCGCCGCCCACACCTACGTTTTCGCCGATGTATAGCATAGGTGCATCATCGATTTCACCTTCGCCGATAACAATCTCACCGCTAATTTCGGTTTTGTTTAATAGGCTACGCATTACTTCTACAGCAGCGCCATCTGCAGCGTTTTTATCGCCACGGCCAAGCCACTTGTAACCAGCTAGTGCTGCACCTTCTGTGACACGAGAGAATGACATTGCTAAATCGCGTTTCATGCGGACTCCAAAATTTTCAAAGGGGGAATAGAAATTTCGCGGCGAATTTTACCATATCCAAAAGGAAACGTTTGCCTTTTTGTTTTTTGGAGATTGCTCTCGATCAATTCGCAGTGGAAAACAGTTATTATTCATCAAAATAATCGGTTTGCCGTTGTGGCGGTAATCGTTCACGTCAATATTCGGTAAAAAGCGCTGTTTTTTTCATCGAATGGCGCAAAATATCGAATATATTGAGTGTTTATCCTTGCTCTGCTGAGTAGAATGGGGAAATAAGTGGAGTGAACCTTCACCATCAAACGGATAACTTAAAGGTAGGCCAGAATGTCTTTTGAAGTACTAGAGCAGCTAGAAGCAAAAATTCAAACAGCAGTAGATACAATTGCACTTCTTCAAATGGAAGTGGAAGAGCTTAAAGAAGAGAAACAAGCACTAGCAACAGAAGCTGGTGAGCTTAAAGCAAGCCGTCACGAGCTAGAGCAAAAAACTCAGCAAATGCAGGAAGAGCATTCAGCATGGCAAGATCGCATCCGTAACCTTCTTGGTAAAATGGATGAAGTAGAGTAATCGACTCTTCAGATTTAAAAAAACGCCCGCTACTCAGTAGCGGGCGTTTTTGTTTGTGTTCTTATGATTTGTTTTATTATTTGAAGCTGAGTGAGAGTTACTCGACCTCTTCTTCCTCGACATCCAAATCGAGTTCTACATCTAGAGGTTCGGCAGAAAGAATGATGCCAGTGTTGTCTGCGTAGAGGTAATCTTCAGGTAAGAAGGTCACGCTGCCAAAGTTCACTGGAACGTCTAATTCACCGACACCTTCTTGGCTCGCACCAACAGGGATAGAAGCCAAGGCTTGGATACCTAGGTTCATGTCTTCAAGCTCATCGACTTCACGAACGCACCCGTAAACCACAATCCCTTCCCACTCATTGTCTTCGGCAAGTAGGGCTATCTCAGCATCGATCAGCGCTTTACGTAGTGAGCCGCCCCCATCGATTAACAACACACGCCCCAGACCGTCTTGCTCTAGTACAGAGCGAATCAAAGCGTTGTCTTCAAAACACTTTAATGTCGTGATCTGTCCTGCGAAGGATGCACGTCCACCGAAGTTGCTGAACATTGGCTCCACGACATCAACTTGATCCAAATATATGTCGCACAGTGCTGAAGTGTTGTATTCCATTAGTATACCTTTTGAACAATGAGCTTACTTTGAGTATATCGGCGCTTGATCCCTTTGCAATGATTAGTCTCATTTAACTCAATAGAGTTTGAGCTACGACAACCCCTGCAAACAATAGGTTAGTGACCAGTGAGCATTTCACAATCACGGGCATCATTGGTGCAATTTGCGCTGGCTTTTCGGTTTCCCAAACGGCTTTGCCATGCTTGTAAACAATAATAATGCTCAGCAAAAACGGCAGGCTGATCCAGACCGGCTTTTCTTGAATAAGCAGGTAGATAGCGAAAGACGCAAGGGCGAGGCCAAGCAGAGCAAAATGATAGTGTTTGGCTTTGCGTTGTCCTAGGCGAACCGCCATGGTGCGCTTACCACATTCGCTGTCGTTTTCGATATCACGCATGTTGTTGATATTGAGTACCGCAACCGCCATCAAGCCACAGCCCAATGCCGGAAGGAATAGGCTTGGTTCAACATGGCCAGTGTGCAAGAAGTAAGTCCCTGAAACACCTAATAAACCGAAGAAGATAAATACCGATAAGTCGCCAAGGCCAATATAGCCATAAGGCTTATTACCGACGGTATAAGCGATGGCAGCAACAATGGCTAATATGCCTAACGCAATGAAAGATAAGATACTTTCAATCGAGGTTAAGGCATGAAAAATAAGAATCAGCCCAGCGACCATAGTAAACACGATGTTGAGGATGATCGCTTGCTTCATGGTTTTCGCTGTTACCGCGCCAGATTGCATGGCACGTGTTGGCCCCAGACGATTTTCGTTGTCTGTGCCTTTTACGGCGTCGCCATAGTCATTGGCTAGGTTCGATAAAATCTGTAATAGGGTGGCGGTTAAAAATGCCAGTAGGGCTATCGATAAAGAAAACTGACCACCGGCGAACGCTAAACTACTTCCTGTAAGAATAGAGACAAGTGCGAGAGGCAGAGTTTTTGGTCGTGCGGCATCAAGCCAGATCAGTAGAGATTGTTTCATCGTAGGTCTAATTCTTTGTAAGTCTTCGTTTCATACTGTGATTTGAGTATACGCCCATTTTTCGGGTAATAAAAAGCCCACTCGAAAGTGGGCCTTGAATTCGCTTATTAGCTGCTATTTCTTTGAGATAGAGCAATAAGTTAGAGTTTGGTGTGCTACAGGATGAAGCGGCTTAGGTCTTCGTCTTCAACGAATTCGCCAAGTTTCGATGTTACGTAAGCTTCATCAATCACTAGCTTGCTGCCAGCTTTGTCTGTTGCTTCGAATGAAATCTCATCCATTAGACGCTCCATCACTGTGTGTAGACGACGCGCACCGATGTTCTCAGTGGTTTCGTTTACGCGCCATGCTGCGTCCGCAATCTGGTTGATGCCATCTTCAGTGAACTCAATGTTGACATCTTCTGTTTTCATTAGGGCAATGTATTGCTCTGTTAGAGATGCTTTTGGCTCAGTTAGGATGCGTTTGAAGTCATGTGCTGATAGTGCTTCAAGTTCTACGCGGATTGGTAGACGACCTTGTAGCTCAGGGATCAGGTCAGATGGCTTAGCCACTTGGAATGCGCCTGATGTGATAAACAAGATGTGGTCAGTTTTAACCATACCGTGCTTGGTTGATACTGTGCTGCCTTCGATAAGAGGCAGTAGGTCACGCTGAACACCTTCGCGAGATACATCTGGGCCTGAACTGTCGCCACGCTTACAGATTTTGTCGATCTCATCGATGAATACGATGCCGTTGTTTTCAGCGTTGAAGATCGCGTTCTCTTTCAGCTCTTCTTGGTTCACAAGCTTCGCAGCTTCTTCTTCCGTCAGTGCTTTGAATGCGTCTTTGATTTTCATCTTACGCTTTTTCTTGGTGTCGCCCGCTAGGTTTTGGAACATGCCTTGCAGCTGGTTTGTCATCTCTTCCATGCCTGGAGGTGACATGATTTCAACGCCCATTTGCGGTGCGGCTACATCAACTTCAATCTCTTTGTCATCTAGCTTACCTTCACGCAGTTTCTTGCGGAAAATCTGACGAGTGTTTGAAGAGGTTGTCTCTTCAGTTGATTGCTCGTTCTGACCCCAAGCATCACGCGCTGGTGGTAGAAGGGCATCAAGAATGCGTTCTTCAGCTTGTTCTTCAGCGCGGTATTGTACTTTTTCCATCGCTTGTTGGTGCGTCATCTTGATCGCAACGTCCGTTAGATCACGGATGATGGTTTCAACTTCTTTACCAACGTAACCCACTTCGGTGAACTTAGTCGCTTCTACCTTGATGAAAGGCGCGTTTGCTAATTTCGCTAGGCGGCGAGCGATTTCAGTTTTACCTACACCCGTTGGGCCAATCATCAGGATGTTTTTTGGCGATACTTCAACACGTAGGCTTTCTTCAAGCTGCATACGGCGCCAGCGGTTACGAAGAGCGATAGCCACTGAGCGCTTAGCGTTGTCTTGGCCGATAATGTGGCGATTGAGTTCGTGAACAATTTCGCGAGGAGTCATCTCAGACATGGTTTTTCCTTAATTCTTTAATCACTGTTGAATACAACGTTATTG
Source organism: Vibrio sp. 10N.261.52.C2 (assembly GCF_041471425.1). Lineage (NCBI taxonomy): Bacteria > Pseudomonadati > Pseudomonadota > Gammaproteobacteria > Vibrionales > Vibrionaceae > Vibrio > Vibrio sp. 10N.261.52.C2. The sequence continues at coordinate 75,759 of NZ_JBFROH010000030.1, forward strand.
ATGGAAGCGGTCGTTACTCTGGCTTTGGCAGCTCAACGGTGCTTTCTAGTTCTTCAATAGTGTGGTGATGGTTGGTGAAGACACAGATGTCGCCTGCAATGTTCAGCGACTTTTCTGCGATTTCACGCGCATCTAAATCAGTATTTTCTAATAGTGCAGTAGCGGCTGCTTGAGCGAAGTTTCCGCCCGAACCGATCGCAATCAGGTCGTTCTCAGGTTGAACTACGTCACCGTTACCTGTGATGATCAGTGAAGCGGTCTCATCCGCTACTGCTAACAGTGCTTCTAACTTACGTAGAGCACGGTCGCTACGCCAATCCTTCGCTAGCTCAACTGCCGCTTTGGTGAGATGGCCTTGGTGCATTTGCAGCTTGCTTTCAAATTTTTCGAATAGCGTGAAAGCATCAGCCGTACCGCCAGCAAAACCGGCCAGTACTTTGTTGTTGTATAGGCGACGTACTTTACGGGCGTTGCCCTTCATTACTGTATTGCCCAGAGATACTTGTCCATCACCCGCGATGACGACTTTATTATTACGACGTACAGATACAATGGTAGTCACGAGTCGACCTCTTTTGATTATTATTTATGGTTACTACTTATATGTGGCTCCACTATCATGAATTCAAGTGCCACTTTTAATGGTATGTCATATCAAAAAAACTAAATGTTACCAGTTGTTTCAAGCATCCATTACCTGTTGAGCCTATGTGTGGCAAGGGTTGGTGGGTTAATAGTTTGTGATAAATATAAAAAAAGATAAAACAAATTTCTAACGTGAAATGGTTAACACTTTTTGTTTGATTTATAAGGAATGATGTTCACTAATCAGTGGTATTCACTACATAAGGAGTAGTGTGATGAATAGTGACAATATCAGTTTTTTTAATAGAGATATGGATCTGGATGAGCTGTCTATACTGCATCATCTGATGTATCAGGAGGCGGGCGAGTGTTCAACAGAACATCTAAAAAACTCGGTCAACGTTTTTCTTAAACGTCCATTTCCTAACGTTTTAGCGCACTTGGATTTTTTTGGTTACATCGAGATAAATAAGGAGCAGGTCTACCTGACTGACTTTGGGCTTGAGTACTACGAACAAGTACCTCAGTTTCGTTAAAACGCACTCTTTTGATTAACATACTGGTATTGCTTGTGCGATGAACTATTGAACGCTTTCAAACAGCAATAGGGGGAATCCTCTTCCCCCTATTATATATTGAGTTGATTAAGACCCGTCTTTCCAAATAGCGCAAGGTTCAATTTTCGCTCGTTGCAGCTTATGGCGATCGCGTTCTGCGTCACGCTTCAACTTGTATGGCCCTAAAACCACACGGTACCAGCTACTGCCATCTTTCTTGCGGATCTCACTTGAGATACCTTGGAAGGCAATATCCAACTTACGCGTTTCTGCCTGCGACGAGGTTTTGTAAGCGCCACACTGCATGATGTAAGGGATCTTAGAGATCTGTTGCTCTTTGGCTTTTACTTCAATCTCGCGGCTTGGCAGCGTTTCAACGTAGTCCCACTTCTCTTCAGGAGGCGGCGGAATCACTTTCGCTGGTTTTGGCTTAGGTTTTGGTTTGGTTGCCACAGGCGTTGGTGCAGGCGGCTCAGGATCATTACTCAATAGGTAAAGTCCGTAACCAAAACCACCGGCAAGGAGGATCGCCAAAAGACCACTGCGCCAAGGTTTACGGCGAGGGGCTTGTTTTTTGGTCGGTTTTTTCGTGCCACGACCGCGCTTTACATAATCTCTATTAGCCACAAGACAATTCAATAGTTGCTGATTCTGCCCTCATGGTAATCCAGATTGCGCGAGGATAATAGTGCAGAAATGGAAGCGGCACATCAAAATGTGCCGCAGATTTATAAGGGTATTTCTAAGGGTTATATTCGAGGTGGCGCTGTACTGCCTCGAACCACTAATTTAGCTTCAAGCAGACGCGAACCTGCTTGCACATCGTTGCCTTTTAATAGATCAAGCATCATCAACATCGCTTGGCGTCCAATCTCATAACGAGGCTGAGAAATGGTGGTTAGCGGTGGATCGCAGTATTGAGCGAATTGGATGTCATCGAAGCCGACAATCGATAGGTCTTGAGGAACGCGCAAGCCCAGCTTCTTCGTTTCTTGAATCGCACCAATCGCCATCGCATCGTTGTGACAGAAGATAGCTGTAGGTTGTTCAGGAAGTGCCAGTAATTGACGAACCGCTTGAGCGCCCGCTTCAAAGGTGAAGTCACCGACCGTGCTATAGGCTGGATTCATTGAGACTCCGGCGCGACGCAGCGCTTGCTGGTAGCCTTGTTGGCGGAACTTACACAGTGTTGCCGATACTGGTCCTGAAATTTGAGCAATACGCTTATGACCTAACTGAGCTAGGTAGTTCACCGCTTCAAAGGCAGAGGTCAGGTTATCGATGTGTACCGTAGGCAGTTCAAGCTCAGGGGCAAACTCACACGCCATCACCATTGGTGGTAAATTCTTTTGTTCAGATTTACTGACATCAAATGGATGGTCAGTGCCAAGCAATAGCATACCGTCAGCTTGTTTGGTGAAAACTAAGTTAACAAACGAAGACTCACGCTTCTTTTGTTGGCCGCTATCACCCAGTAAGACAAGGTAGTCATTTTCTACTGCGGCATCTTCGATACCACGAATGATCTCGGCGAAATAAGGGTCACAGATATCAGGAACGATAGTGATGATGGTTTTTGATTCGTTGCGACGTAAGTTTCTAGCTAATGTATTGGGTGAGTATCCAGCTTCAAGTACTGCTGTTTCCACTCGTTTACGAGTCGAAACTGAGACTTTCTCAGGGTTCATCAATGCACGTGATACCGTGGCTGTTGAGACGCCTGCTAGCTGGGCAACATCCTTCATTGTCGCCATAAATTAAACCCTCTTTTAAGTTCCTTTGTCGCCTAAGTATCTAAGGCGTGAATAATAAATGTAATCGAATAGATATTATGAAAGTGTTGCTAACACTTTTTTTATTGCAATATTTTATTCGTTTAATCCGTGTAAAGTTACGGCTAGATTAACAAAAATCACATGACTCGTGTGAACTTGCTCACGAGAAATATGAAATATTTGTGAACAAACTTATCATTAGTTTTAACCCGAAGGGGTTTAGCTCAGATCTTGCGGCTCAATATCGAGTGACCAACGGACTTTTTTCGCAGCAGGTAACATATTGATGGCCGGCTTGGCACTCATTAATAGCTTCTGCATTAACGAGCGCGTCTGAGTTTGTAAGATTAACTGCCAGCGAGATTTGCCCGCTCGTTTTGCTAACGGAGCCGGGGTTGGCCCTAACACCATGCAATATTGGTCAAACAGCGGGTGCGATTCCAATGTGTGACGAACCTGACGCAAGAACTCTTCCACCAAGCGAGTGTCATTGGCTTCTGCTCTAAACAGCGTCATAAAGGTATAGGGCGGTAACATTGCCTGCTTACGTTCTGCTAGCGCCGTCTGAGCAAAGTGGTTATAGTCTTTGTGTAGCAAGGCTTGCAACAACCCATGTTCTGGGTGGTGAGTCTGTAAGATCACTTCACCGGGTTTGCTTGCTCGTCCTGCGCGTCCCGCTACTTGGATGAATAGCTGCGCAAGACGTTCAGAGGCACGGAAGTCACTACTATATAAAGAGCCATCCACATCCAATAACGCCACAAGTGTCACGTCAGGGAAATGGTGACCCTTAGCAAGCATCTGCGTGCCGATAAGAATTTGGAATTCACCCTTACGAATCGACTCGAGCGCGCTTTCTAAGCTGCCTTTACGGCGGGTGCTGTCGCGGTCAATACGAATGGTTTTGTATTCCGGGAATAGTTGACCAAGTTGAGCTTCTAACTGCTCGGTCCCGACACCCACTGTCACTAAGTTTGCAGATCCACAGCCTTGGCAATTGTGCACGATATGCTGCTGAGAACCACAGTGGTGGCAGCGCATCTCATTGCTGTATTGGTGATAGGTGTAGTAAGCATCGCAACGTTTACACTCGGCCGTCCAACCACAATCGTGACACATTAATGCCGGAGAAAACCCTCGACGATTGAGGAACAGCATCACTTGGTTGCCAGCTTTGAGGTGTCTTTGCATCTCTGCAATTAACGACGCAGACAAACCACTTTCTAGATATTCACCTTTAACATCCAACACCTTATTGGTGGTCGGCAGTGCGACACCCGCACGTGAAGTCAGGGTGAGATAACTGTATTTGCCGATCTGAGCGTTGTGCAGGGTTTCGAAGGCTGGCGTTGCTGAGCCTAATACTACTGGAATCTGCGCTTTGTGCGCACGCATGATCGCCACATCTCTCGCATGGTAGCGCAGGCTATCTTGTTGTTTGTAAGAGGCGTCGTGCTCTTCATCGACAATAATAATGCCCAAATCTGCAAACGGTGTGAACAAAGCCGAACGGGTACCAATCACAATGCCTGCAATCTTATCGCGAGCCGATAGCCAAGCGTTCAGTCGCTCTGAATCGTTTAAACCAGAGTGGATAACCTCAACAGGCACATTAAAGCGTCGCTTAAAGCGGTTAATGGTTTGCGGTGTTAGGCCGATCTCTGGCACTAGCACTAACGCTTGTTTACCTTGGTCAAGAATCGGCTTAATCATATTCAGGTAGACCTCGGTCTTACCTGAACCTGTGACACCTTCGAGAAGGAAGCAACCAAAGTTGTTTTGACTATTTACTGTTGCAATCGCTATGGCTTGCTCTTCATTGAGCTTAGGTTTGTCTTGGTCGTTTTCGAGCTCGGCAGGCCAAGGTTGGCGCTTCGGCTTTTTCTCAACCGATTCAATCCAGCCTTTTTCTTCTAGCGTCTTGAGTACGGCGCTAGCCACTTCTTCATCAATGAACTCTTGATGAGGTACCGGGCCGTGCTCAAGCATGTGCATCACTTTGGCTTGCTTAACGGCGCGACCAAATCCTTGCATCAGTTGGTCGCGGCCTGATGGCGTTAACTGCCATTCGACGAGTGTTGCGAAGTCTGCTGCTTTGCCTTTGCGTAAAGCACTCGGTAGCGCATTAGCAAAGGTTTCGCCGAGTGGGTATTGATAGAACTGACTGCACCAGGTTAATAGTGAGTAGACAGATTCAGGCCAAACAGGTTGGTTATCCAATAGCGCTTTTATTGGCTTGAGCTTATCTAACTCGAATTCTGATTCGTTAACTAGAGCCGTGACAATCCCAGTTAAGGTTTGTCGTCCAAAAGGCACAGAGACTCGACCACCAATAATCGGGAATAGGTGGTTTGGAATCTTGTAATCGAACTGCTTGTCGAGTGGAACAGGCAGCGCCACACGGGCAATCATTGGACGCATAAAGGGACGGCTTTATCTGAATTGACGAGAGCGAACAGTCTAAAGGATAAGGCGGTTAAATTCGAGAAGCAGTTTGAATGTGATGTGGCAGAGAAGCGGGTGAGGTTGGGGCCAAGCCAAGAATCACAGTCAGCAAAGGAAATAATGCCGATATTGGCGAAAAATGTATCAAATCAGTTGATCCTACTTCACAGATTCATTACTATACTGCGCCTTAAAGGTATGGCTTCGTCGCGCTTTAGTGATGAGCGGTGTCTTTATTTCTTTTTTAAACTACGTGTGGTGTGCGGCTTAGAATCGTATAGCGACACGGCCTACTTGAGGTTATCCCATGAAAGCTGGAATCCACCCAGAATACAAAGCAGTTACTGCTACTTGTTCTTGCGGCAACACTTTTGAGTTCAACTCAACGCTAGCAAAAGAATCAATCCACCTAGACGTATGTGACAAATGTCACCCGTTCTACACTGGTAAGCAACGTATCGTAGATACAGGCGGCCGTGTTGATCGCTTCAACAAGCGTTTCGGTGCTCTTTCTAGCAAGAAGTAATTCTCGCTATTTAGACATAAAGAGGACACTTCGGTGTCCTTTTTTGTTGCCTGAAATCCGATAAAATACAAACTTTCCCTTCAAGCTTTCACTCTCTTCAACAATAAGCCGCTTAACTGAATATTATCGGGTCATTCTTGGCTTATCGCTCACCACTGTAAATCCGCACGAAAGTTCAACAAGCGATAGTAATTTCAACTGCTCACTGGTCTTATTAGTAGTGAAATCTCGTTTTTTAATGAGACAGAGGCTTTTACCACCTAGGAACTTTGAAGTACATCCATTAACATGAACAAGATCCCCCAAATAATAATATCCTAGGAACCTACACCTATGTCTGAAGACAGCCGCCAAGATCAATCCTCTCAAGAATTATCACCTCAAGAACAATTCCGTCAGCAAGCTCTTGATTATCATGAGTTCCCAATTCCAGGCAAAATTGCCGTAGAACTGACGAAGCCTGCAAACTCTGCAGAAGACCTAGCACTTGCATACAGCCCAGGCGTGGCTGAGCCTGTTCGCGAGATCGCACAGAACGTTGATAACGTTTATAAGTACACAGGTAAAGGCAACATGGTTGCAGTTATCTCTAACGGTACAGCGATTCTTGGCCTAGGTAACCTTGGCCCTATTGCTTCTAAACCTGTTATGGAAGGCAAAGCGCTCCTGTTTAAGCGTTTTGCTGGTTTAGATTCTATCGATATTGAAGTAAAACACCGCACAATCGATGAGTTCGTTGATACAGTTGCGAATATCGCAGATACATTCGGCGGTATTAACCTGGAAGACATCAAAGCACCAGACTGTTTTGAGATTGAACGTCGCCTGATTGAACGTTGTGATGTTCCGGTATTCCACGATGACCAACACGGTACTGCGATTGTAACGGCAGCGGGTATGCTGAATGCGATCGAGCTTCAAGGTAAGAAACTTGAAGAGTGTAAGATCGTTTGTTTAGGTGCTGGCGCAGCGGCGGTTGCTTGTATGGAACTACTGATTAAGTGTGGCGCTCAGCGTGAAAAAATCTACATGCTTGACCGTAAAGGTGTGATCCATACTCGTCGTGATGACCTAAACGAATACAAAGAGCTGTTCGCAAATAACACTGATAAGCGTACGCTTGAAGATGTTATCGAAGGCGCTGACCTGTTCTTGGGTGTATCGGGGCCGAATCTACTGCCTGCTGAAGCACTAACGCTGATGGCTGATAAGCCTGTTGTGTTTGCATGTTCAAACCCAGATCCAGAGATCAAGCCTGAGCTTGCACACGAAGTTCGTTCTGACCTAATCATGGGTACAGGCCGCAGTGATTACCCTAACCAAGTAAACAACGTACTTTGTTTCCCATTCATTTTCCGTGGTGCACTAGACGTGCGTGCGAGCGAAATTAATGACGAAATGAAGCTAGCGGCGGTTAAAGCGATTCGTGAACTGGCGAAAGAAGAAGTTCCAGCTGAAGTACTAGCAGCTGCGGGCGAGACTGCACTGGAGTTCGGTAAGGGTTACATCATTCCTAAGCCAATGGACCCACGTCTACTTCCTCGCGTAGCACGAGCAGTTGCGGAAGCGGCTGTTGAATCTGGCGTAGCTCGTATCGAGATGCCTGCTAACTATATGGCTTAATAGCTGTTGCTCTATTGAGCCAAAAAGAATAATAAAAAACCGACTCATCTGGAGTCGGTTTTTTTATGTCTATCATTCACAGCGCAATCATAAAAAGCTATGCGCGATGTGATAAATAAGGTTCAGCTAGAGCGAATCAATAATGAAGGCAGTGACTGAGTTGTTTTTATTCTTCGTCAAACGCTTCGAACTCGATACCCATCTCTGTCATCAGCTTTTTCACTTCAGCAGGAATATCGTCTGGGCGGTCTTTACGAAGGTCTTCATCCGTTGGTAGTGGTTGGCCTGTGTACGCATGTAGAAAGGCTTCGCACAGTAGCTCACTGTTTGTTGCATGGCGTAGGTTATTAATCTGGCGGCGAGTACGCTCGTCAGTAAGAACCTTTAACACTTTTAGAGGGATAGAAACTGTAATTTTCTTTACTTGTTCGCTTTTCTTTCCATGCTCAGCATATGGGCTTATGTATTCACCATTCCAGTCGGCCATTGCGTACCTTCATCACTTTAGTTGTTAGAATAAATTAATAGTGGTGATTTTAGCGGGATTTACTGCCATAAGCAAAGACATATAGACGTCTAGAAGTGTTGACGTCTCACGTTTATGAAAGTAAAGTGAATAACATATATCTAACACAGCCGCAAAATGCCGACAAGCCGCTGTGATTCTCAGACGCAAAACTTGTAAGGAAGCACCTATGAGCAGCCGGAAGCCAGCAACAATCGCAGTACGTACTGGTATCGAGTCAGACACGCAACACCATGCCGTTGTCCCACCCATTTATCTTTCGACTAACTATGGGTTTCCCGCTTTTGGTGAAGTGCCAAAGTACGATTACACCCGTTCTGGTAACCCAAACCGCGGTTTATTAGAGACGGCACTGTTTGAGCTTGAATCAGGCAAAGGCGCGGTTGTGACTAACTGTGGTACTTCGGCGCTTAACTTATGGGTTTCGGCTTTCTTAGGCGGCGATGATCTTATTATTGCACCGCACGATTGCTACGGCGGTACTTACCGTCTGTTTAACACTCGCTCGCTAAAAGGTGACTTCAAAGTTCTGTTCGTTGATCAATCGGATCAAGCAGCGCTGGATGCGGCGCTCGCGCTTAAGCCAAAGTTGATCTTAATTGAAACCCCATCGAATCCACTGGTTCGCGTGGTTGATATTGCAGAAACTTGCCGTAAAGCGAAAGAGGTTGGTGCTCTGGTTGCTGTCGACAACACGTTTTTGACACCTGTGTTCCAAAAGCCTTTAGAGCTGGGTGCTGATTTTGTTATCCACTCAACCACTAAGTACATCAATGGACACTCAGATGTTATTGGTGGCGTTGTGGTCACTAAGACAGAAGAACACGCTGAAGAGTTAGCATGGTGGGGCAACTGTATTGGTGCGACCGGCACACCATTTGATAGCTACATGACTTTACGTGGTATTCGTACGCTAGGTGCGCGTATGCGTGTTCACGAAGAGAGTTCACGTGAAATTCTGGCGTCTCTACAGCAACAAGATCTCGTCGGCACTATTTACCACCCAAGCCTTCCTGAACATCCGGGTCATGATATCGCGAAGAAACAGCAATCGGGCTTTGGTTCCATGCTCAGCTTTGAGTTTGCGGGCTCATTCGAGGCGCTTAAATACTTTGTTGATAAGTTAGAGCTGTTCTCTTTGGCAGAATCATTGGGCGGTGTTGAAAGTCTGATTTGTCACCCTGCGTCGATGACTCACCGCGCGATGGGTGAAGAAGCCTTAGCAGAAGCGGGTGTTTCTCAGCAACTACTGCGTCTATCTGTTGGCCTTGAAGATGCAGAAGACCTAATCGATGACCTCAAGCAAGCGTTTGAAAGAACACAGCGCTTTATCGCTGAAGGGGAGGGTTAATAATGGCAACCTTTCGCCAGCTACATAAATTTGGTGGCAGCAGTTTAGCGAATCCTGAATGTTACCAACGCGTGGTCAACATTCTTAGAGAATACTCATCAGCATCTGATTTGGTGGTGGTATCGGCAGCAGGCAAAACAACCAACCGTTTGATTGAATTTGTTGAAGCGCTCGACAAAGATGGTCGTATTGCCCATGAATGCCTACAAGCACTTCGTCAGTTCCAACTCGATCTGATTGAAGCACTGCTTGAGGGTGAATCAGCCGCACAACTTACTTCAACCATTCAACAAGAATTTACCGCTTTGGGTGAGCTAACGGCTCCCTTGAGCGAAGCACAAAAAGCAAAAGTGCTTGGACACGGTGAGGTTTGGTCTTCACGTCTACTCGCGGCTTTGTTGTGCCAGCATGATTTACAAGCCGTTGCTCAAGATGCGCGTGCTTTTTTACGTGCAGAAGTGGGCGCTCAGCCTGAAGTCGACCGCGCACGTTCTTACCCTCTGATCAAAGAAGCCTTGGCGCAGCATGCACATTGCCGCGTGGTGATTACGGGCTTTATGGCTCAGAACTGCGAGGGTGAAACGGTATTGCTTGGCCGTAACGGTTCGGATTACTCAGCAACCGTGATTGGTGCTTTGGCTGAAGTTGAACGCGTGACGATTTGGAGTGATGTGGCAGGCGTTTACAGCGCTGACCCTCGTCTGGTTTCAGATGCGTGTCTATTGCCTCTACTTCGCCTTGATGAAGCCAGCGAATTGGCTCGTCTTGCCGCTCCAGTGCTTCACAGCCGAACGCTACAGCCTGTGGCTCAAAGTGCTATGGATCTCAGCTTACGCTGCAGCTATCAGCCGGAGGCGGGCTCTACACAGATCGAGCGTGTACTGGCATCGGGTCGTGGCGCAAAAATCATTACCTCTTTGGATGAAGTGCTTATCGTGCAACTGACCTTTGGTCACGGCCATGATTTCGACCGTCTAGAGAGTGAAGTGCTTGAAGGGCTTAAGCGTGCTCAACTTGAGCCGCTTGCTTATGAGCTTGAACCGGATCAACACTGTTTGCGTCTTGCCTACACAGAAGAGATCGCTGGTGGTGCATTAGAATATCTCCAAGACCATGCGATTGAAGCGGAAATTAAGCTAAAAGAAGGTTTCTCTCTGATTGCTGCAGTGGGTGCAGGTGTGACTAAGAACCCGAACCATTGCTACGGTTTCTACCAGCAGCTTAAGAGCTCGCCGGTTGAGTTCATCTCAGAAGCGAACTCTGGCTTAAGCTTGGTGGCTGTGATTCGTAAGAGTGAAACATCAAGCCTAGTGAAAGGCATTCACTCTCAATTGTTCCAAGCGCAGAAGCGTGTTGCGATTGCCTTGTGTGGTAAGGGCAACATTGGTTCAAGCTGGTTAAGCCTGTTTGCTGAGCAAAAAGCGGAACTTGAAAAGCGCCGTGGAATGAACTTTGAATTGGTTGCCGTGGTTGATAGCCAAACCTATTGGTTCGACGATCAAGGCATTGATGCGACTTCGGTAGGTAAGCGCTTTGACGACGAAGCTATTGCTAACAATGGTAACGACTGGTTAGAGCGTTTGGGCTCTATTCAAGGTTATGACGAAGCAGTGGTTCTGGATGTGACTGCGAGCCCAGTGCTTGCAGCAAAGTATCTGCAAATCGCACAACAAGGTATTCACCTAATCTCGGCGAACAAGGTGGCAGGTTCTGCATCGAGCGAGTATTACCATCAAGTACAAGATGCTTTCGCTAAGATCAGCCGTCATTGGTTGTACAACGCGACAGTGGGTGCTGGATTGCCGATTAACCACACGGTACGTGACCTACGTGAAAGTGGCGATGACATCATTGCGTTGTCTGGCATTTTCTCGGGCACGTTGTCTTGGTTGTTCCAACAGTTTGATGGCACCGTGCCGTTCAGCGAGTTGGTTGACTTAGCATGGCAACAAGGCCTTACGGAACCTGACCCTCGTGCTGACCTAGATGGCTCAGACGTGATGCGTAAGCTGGTGATTCTGGCGCGTGAATCTGGTTTGGATATCGAACCTGAAAACGTAAAAGTGGAATCACTGGTACCTGAAGAGTTGCAAGACCTGTCGGTAGATGACTTCTTTGATAAGGCTTCTGTGCTAAGCGAAGAGTTGGCGGAGCGCTTAGAGAAAGCGCACTCTCAACAGAAGGTTCTGCGTTACGTAGCGCGTTTAGAGAAGAATGGTAAGGCAACCGTAGGTGTTGAAGCCCTATCTAAAGAACACGCTCTAGCGAACTTGCTGCCTTGCGATAACATCTTTGCGATTGAGAGCAAATGGTACAAAGATAATCCGTTGGTTATTCGTGGCCCAGGTGCCGGTCGTGAAGTAACGGCAGGTGCAATTCAATCTGATCTAAACAGAATGTCTAGTCTGTTCTGATACTCATATCGGTTGGTTTGAAACTCAGATCAATTGTTTTAGTACGTAAATGGCATACTATTCACTAAGATAAATAAGGCTGAAAGCACGATGTGTTTTTCAGCCTTTTTTCTACATTATTTCTGCTTTGCGACCCATCTAACGACTTGAGTTTTACTCACGATCTACTTGAGAAAAATTCATAATGGATCTGTTGACATTAAATCGTATTCAATACATTCTACAGACATATAGACGTCTAAACGTCGTTTAAGGATTTGAGTTTTTAGTGGTTGCTTTTGCCACAGGGAGAGTAAGATGGGATACACACACGCTAGTCATATCGACGCTTTAAATCAGAATATCGCTGAGCTTTCTGACAACATCAATGTGTCATTTGAGTTTTTTCCACCGAGCAGTGAGAAGATGGAAGAGACCCTGTGGAACTCTGTTCACCGTCTTAAAACACTTCAACCAAAATTTGTATCGGTAACTTACGGTGCAAACTCGGGCGAACGTGACCGTACCCACTCAATCATTAAAGAAATTAAAAACCAAACTGGCCTAGTGGCTGCACCGCACTTAACGTGTATTGATGCGAGTCGCGAAGAGCTGATTCAAATTGCCGACGATTACTGGGCAAATGGTATCGAGAGTATTGTTGCGCTGCGTGGTGACATTCCAGCAGGCGGCGGCGCGCCAGAGATGTACGCATGTGATTTGGTTGAGCTACTTAAATCTCGCCACGATTTTGATATCTCAGTAGCGGCATTCCCTGAGGTTCACCCTGAAGCAAAAAGCGCTCAATCTGACCTTATTAACCTTAAGCGTAAAGTGGATGCGGGTGCTAACCGTGCAATCACTCAGTTCTTCTTTGATGTAGAAAGCTACCTACGTTTCCGTGACCGTTGTGTTGCGGCTGGTGTGGATGTTGAGATTGTACCGGGCATCTTACCGGTTTCTAACTTCAAGCAAGCATCTCGCTTTGCAGCGATGAACAACGTAAAAGTACCTGGCTGGATGGCGAAGCAGTTCGAAGGTTTGGATGATGATCCAACCACTCGTCAGTTAGTAGGTGCTAGCCAAGCGATTGATATGGTTCGTACGCTGAGCCGTGAAGGTGTGAAAGATTTCCACTTCTACACGCTAAATCGTGCAGAAATGACTTACGCACTTTGCCATACGCTAGGTGTTCGTCCACAAGTCGCTGCGCTTTAAGCAAAGTCTAAGAAGTAAAGCCTAAGCACTTGTAAAAAGCCTCTGGCAGTAACATTTCAAATCCTATAGATACAAAAAAGGCTTAGACTCATAGAGTTCAAGCCTTTTGCTTTTCTAGCTTCTAGCTTCTAGCTTCTAGCTTCTAGCTTCTAGCTTAACTTAAGCTAGAGCGCCAAGTTCAAGCAGTACTTCTTCAGCCCATACAATCCATGCTTCACGGATAAGTAGGTTACGACGAAGTGTTAGACGCTCAAGGCGTGCTTGCTTGTCTAGTGTTGATGGCGTTGCGTAGTAAGCTGCTTCGATTTCACGGTAGTGAGAAACCAGTTTGCGAGACTCTTCTACTAGCTCAGCAAGTTGTACACGGTAAGCGTCAGAAGGTTGTACAGCACAAGCCATTAGCTTAGCTGAGAACTCGTCACGAACGGTTGGGTGTGCAGTTGGTTGTTCAAACCATTCACCTAGCGCGCCACGGCCAGCATCAGTGATAGAGTAAACTTTACGATCAGGTTTGCCTTCTTGAGGCTCAAGCACGCAAGTTACCTGGTCGTTCTGAGCCATTTTATTTAGCTCGCGGTAAACTTGTTGATGGCTAGCTTTCCAGAAGTAACCAATGCTTGCGGAGAATTCTTTTGTGATATCGTAACCAGTAGCATCGCGTGTACTTAAAACGGTTAGAATTACGTGTGGTAATGACATGTCTGAAATCCAAATGGTAAACAGTAAACAAATACTTAAACAACAAGTGTGCTTCTAATGGCACGTTATATTGGTTATGTCTAAGTAGCACCAACTCATCGGTTGGTTATGTCACCTTACAAAGCCGTTTATCACCTAGGTTGACCAGTTTATTGGTCAAGTTGCTGCAGATTATTTTTTTGGAGTGCTTCCGCAGCGGAGCAGTAGTATATCTAAATAATAAGCATAAAGTAGAATACATGGACAAAATAACCCAAAAAACTGACAAAATACTTATTAGTGGTTATCTTGCAAAATAAAAAGGTCGCACGTGGCGACCTTTTGTTCTTTTTTTAGATATAAATGCTGATCAGGTTATAGTAGGAATCACTAATTAACCAGTGTTTCGCATACCTGCTGCAATGCCTGCAATCGTCACCATTAGCGCTTCTTCAAGCTCTGCTGGTGGTGTTTCACACTTACGAGTACGGTAAAGCAGTTCAGCTTGAAGCATGTTTAGTGGCTCAACGTAGATGTTACGTAGGCGGATTGACTCAAGTCCCCAAGGGTCGCTCTGCATTAGGTTCTCGTTGTTCTCAACATTTAGCACGGCTTTGATGTCTTTTTGCAGCTGTTCACGCAGTAACTCACCTAATGGTAATAGCTCTTCGTCAACAAGGCGTTGGTCGTAGTACTTAGCGATTTCCATGTTGCACTTCGAGTACACCATTTCCAACATACCGAGACGGGTAGAGAAGAACGGCCACTCGCGACACATCTCTTCGAGCAGGGCTTGATGGCCTTGATCTACAGAGTACTGAATCGCTTCACCAGCGCCTAACCATGCAGGCAGTACCAAACGGTTTTGGCTCCAAGAGAAGATCCATGGAATCGCACGTAGGCTTTCTACGCCGCCGTTCGGGTTACGTTTCGCAGGGCGAGAGCCAAGAGGCAGTTTACCTAGCTCCAGTTCAGGTGTCGCTTGACGGAAGTAAGGTACGAATTTCTCTTCGCCACGAACCACGTTGCGGTAAGCCTCACAAGATACTTGAGATAGCACTTCCATTAGGTCGCGCCACTCTTGTTTTGGCTCAGGTGGCGGCAGAAGGTTCGCCTCTAGAATCGCGCTTGCGTAAAGGTTGAAGCTGTTTACAGCAACGTCTGGTAAGCCAAGTTTAAAGCGGATCATTTCGCCTTGCTCTGTTACACGTAAACCGCCTTTCAAGCTCTTAGGTGGCTGAGAAAGAAGAGCAGCGTGCGCCGGAGCACCACCACGACCAACCGTACCGCCACGACCGTGGAATAGAGTCAGTTCAATGCCTTCTTCATCACAAACCTTAACCAGTTTGTCCATTGCATCGTATTGAGCCCAACCTGCAGACATTACGCCCGCATCTTTCGCTGAGTCAGAGTATCCGATCATCACCATTTGGTGATTCTGGATAAAGCCACGGTACAAGTCGATGCTCATTAGCTGTTTCATCACTGCTTCTGAGTTGTTCAAGTCGTCTAGCGTTTCGAACAGTGGACACACGTCCATGCGATACGGGCAACCACACTCTTGCAGCAGCAAGTGAACAGCCAGTACATCCGATGCAGTACGAGCCATAGAAATCACGTAAGCGCCGAAGGCTTCACGAGGTTGAGCAGCGATGACCTTACAGGTGTCTAAAACCTCTTTAACCTGTTCAGATGGCTCCCAATCACGAGGAAGTAGTGGGCGCTTAGAGCTTAATTCATTGGTTAAGAAAGCAATCTTGTCTTGCTCGCTCCACTGGTCGTAGTCGCCAATGCCTAGGTAGCGAGTCAGTTCAGACAGCACATCTGAGTGACGTGTACTTTCTTGACGAACATCGAGACGCACTAGGTGTACACCGAATGCTTTTAGGCGGCGCAAGGTATCAAGTAGAGAACCGTCTGCGATTACGCCCATGCCACATTCGTGCAGCGATTGGTAACACGCGTAAAGCGGTGTCCAAAGTTGCTCGATGTTCTGTAGTGTTTCTTTCTTCGGTACTTCAGCATCATGCAGTTTTGCATCGAGCACTTCTAACGTGTTGTTCAGCAGAGTACGTAGGCTCTTTAGGATTGCTCGGTAAGCTTCATGCTCATCACCCGCTAGTTCACGAACGGCATCATTACACTTAGTCATCGATAGTTCGGTAATCAGCTCGTTTACGTCACCTAGGTAAAGGTCAGCGGCTTTCCAGCGAGATAGGCGCAGTACTTCTTTGGTGATGGTGTGCGTTACGAATGGGTTACCATCGCGATCACCGCCCATCCAAGATGAGAAGTGTACCGGGCGCGCATCAATTGGTAGACCTTCACCAAGGTAGCCTTTTAGTCGGCCGTCCATTTCACGTAGGAAATCTGGTACAGCTTCCCAAAGTGAGTTTTCAACAACCGCAAAGCCCCATTTCGCTTCATCAAGTGGCGTAGGGCGTTGCTGACGAATCACATCTGAGTGCCAACCTTGAGCGATAAGTTGCTCTAGGCGACGTTCTGTTTTCACGCGCTCTTTGTGTGATAGGTCGCTTAATTCTAATTTAGACAGACACTCGTTGATCTTAACCAATTTGTTGATCATGGTGCGACGAGTGATTTCTGTTGGGTGTGCAGTCAGAACGAGTTCAATGTTCAGGTCGCGAACGGCTTGAGCCGCATCTAGCTTGCTGATGTCATTCTGGTTTAATTTGGAAAATAGAGATTGCAGCACGTCTGGTTCGCAAACATGCTCCTCACAGTGGCGAGAGATGGTGTGGTACTGCTCTGCCATGTTGGTGAGGTTGAGAAATTGGTTAAATGCACGAGCAACAGGAGTGAGTTGTTCGTTCGGCAGGTTTTTGATTTCTTCAACTAGGCTGTCACGGTCAGCTTTGTTGCCTGCGCGGGCGGATTTGGAAAGTTTACGGATAGTCTCCACTTTCTCTAAGATAACGTCACCATGTGCATCTTGGATTGTGTTACCTAGCAAGCGTCCCAGCATGCTTACGTTACTCTTGAGAGCGGCGTATTTCTCGTTCATTGTCATCCTGCCTCGTAAAAAAATTACATCCATTGTTCCTTGTTAAGTACACAATCTAGCGAAAAGTGCTGTATCTAGTCAAATAAAGCATTCTAAGTTTGCAATTATTAGTTTTCGAAATGCGGGAGAAGTAAATTTCCCAATAGTTCGGAATTAAAGTGAAATTTAATTACAAGATCAGGCTGTGTCTGGGATAACAGAATAAAAGCCACCTTTTCGGGTAGCTTTTATACGAAAATATTGGAAGAAAAGTAATAACTAGAAACAATATTTGCGGATCGACTTACTCAGAACATCAATCGTTGGATCGATAAAATCGAAGCTTAGGAACTCATCTGGTTGGTGAGCTTGGTCGATTGAGCCTGGACCCAGCACTAAGGTTGGGCAAAGTTCTTGAAGGAAAGGTGCTTCTGTACAGTAGTTCACGGTTTGTGATTCAGTTTCGCAAACTGATTCCATGCCACCGATAAATGGATGGTCATGTTGGCACTCGTAACCCGGGATAGGTTCGTGCAGTGGCGTAATCTCAATTCTGCCCGGCCATTTTGCTTCTACTTCTTTGAGTGCGCTGCGCAGCATGTTATCCAAACCATCTAAGCTGATACCCGGTAAAGGACGTACATCGTAGTGCAGCTCACAGCAACCACAGATACGGTTCGCGCTGTCGCCACCGTGAATATGGCCAAGGTTTAGAGTGGGGCTTGGAATTGCGAAACCCGGGTGGTGATACTCTTTGACTAGCTTGTCACGCAGTTGCATTAAAGCGAACAACACTTCATGCATGATCTCGATGGCGTTGACACCTAATGCAGGATCAGAAGAGTGACCTGATTTACCCGTTACTCGCACAGCGTTAGCAACATGGCCTTTATGGCCACGAATCGGCACAAGGCTGGTTGGCTCACCAATAATGCAGTAATCCGGTTTAAACGGTGCATTTTCAGTGAAATGACGCGCACCCAGCATGGTGGTCTCTTCGTCACAGGTTGCCAATACATATAGCGGCTTGGTCTGTTTGCTCCAATCCATCTTCTTTGCCGCTTCATAAACGAAAGCGAAAAAGCCTTTCATATCGGCTGTGCCTAATCCATAGAAGCGATTGTTGTGTTCTGTTAGTGCGTGAGGGTCGAAGTTCCAACGTCCTTCATCAAATGGCACTGTGTCGCTGTGTCCTGCGAGTAGCAAGCCACCTTCGCCCGATCCCATCTTAGCGACCATATTATGCTTGCCGGGTTCGACTTCCACGACTTCAACGCTAAAGCCTACGTCTTTAAACCATTGAGCCATTTTTTCGATCACTTTCTCGTTGCCATGATCCCAGCTTGGATCGGTCGAGCTAATAGAGTCTGTGGAAATTAGGCCTTTGTAGACCTCAAGAAAACTCGGTAATTGCATAATAACTTCACTTCTACTATTGACAGGAAAACCATAAGTCGGTAAAACACATATTAAATCATATTTAATGCATAAGAAATCAAATAAAGCTAAAAATTAAGTATGAATAGTCAAATTTGAAATGTAACTTACCTCAAAAATGGATGTGTTGAGATGTTGAAAACCACGATCATTGGCGCAAGCGGCTACACAGGAGCAGAACTGGCTCTAATGATAAACAGACACCCTGAGCTCACGCTATCAGGTTTATATGTCTCAGCCAATAGTGTAGACGCAGGTAAACCTATTGCGGCACTGCACGGTAAGTTAGCTGGTTTGATTGATATGCCAGTACAACCTTTAACAAATCCGGAAGAAGTAGCTAAACAGTCTGATGTGATTTTCTTAGCAACGGCACACGAGGTTAGTCACGACCTAGCGCCAATCTTTCTAGAGAACGATTGCCAAGTCTTCGACCTATCGGGAGCATTCAGAGTTAAAGGCGAAAACTTCTATCAAGAGTTTTACGGTTTTGAACATCAACACGAACAATGGCTAGACAAAGCGGCTTACGGTTTAGCGGAATGGAACGAACAAGAAATTAAAGAAGCTCAGCTTGTCGCTGTCGCGGGTTGTTACCCAACGGCATCACAACTGGCGATTAAACCTTTGGTTGAGGCCAAGTTACTGGATGAAACCCAATGGCCAGTGATTAACGCGACTAGCGGTGTGACTGGTGCAGGCCGCAAGGCGACGATGGTTAACAGCTTCTGCGAAGTAAGCCTGCAAGCTTATGGCGTCTTCAATCACCGTCATCAACCTGAAATGGCTGCACATTTAGGATGTGATGTGATTTTCACTCCACACCTCGGCAACTTTAAGCGCGGTATTTTAGCGACCATCACCATGAAACTGGCTGAAGGCGTGACAGAACAACAGATACAAGATGCCTTTGAACAAGCTTACCAAGGTAAACCAGCAGTGAGACTACTCGAAGAGACACTGCCAAGAATTCAAGATGTAGAACAGACACCTTTCTGCGACTTAGGTTGGAAGGTTCAAGGTCAACACATCATCGTTGTTTCAGCGATTGATAACTTATTAAAGGGTGCATCTAGCCAAGCGATGCAGTGTTTAAATTTACGTTATGGTTTTGCGCCATTAACTGCGTTAGTGTAAGGAAATCTAGATATGAGCCTTAATAATCAACCATTAATCATAAAGTTAGGTGGCGCAGCGCTATCTTGTGGTGAAACACTTAGCAAGTTATTTGGTGCTATCTCTGCTTACCAACAACAGGCACAACGACCAATCGTGATTGTTCACGGTGGCGGTTACCTTGTTGATGATTTGATGAATAAGTTGAATCTAGAAACCGTTAAGAAAGAAGGGCTACGTGTTACTCCTTATGATCAGATCCCAGTGATCGCTGGTGCATTAGCGGGCACGGCGAATAAATTACTTCAAGGTCAGGCAATTAAAGACGGTATCAATGCCGTTGGTTTAAGCCTAGCAGACGGTGGTTTATGCAAAGTGAGCGAACTGAACCCTGAACTGGGGGCGGTAGGAAAAGCGGAGCCGGGCGACTCAACCGTTCTGCAAGCGATTCTTAATGCGGGCGCACTGCCAATCATTAGCTCAATTGGTCTTACTGAGCAAGGTCAACTGATGAACGTCAATGCCGACCAAGCTGCGGTTGCCGTTGCGGGCGCACTTGATGCTGAACTGGTACTGCTTTCTGATGTAAGTGGTGTGTTGGATGGCAAAGGCCACCTCATTCCAAGTCTTAATCAACAGCAAGCCGATGACCTTATTGCCGGCAAAGTGATTACCGACGGCATGATCGTTAAGGTTCAAGCTGCACTAGAAGCCGCTAACGACCTTGGACGACCAATCGAAGTTGCCACTTGGCGATACCCAGAAAAGCTAACACAACTGTTTTCAGGTAAAAGCATAGGAACACAGTTTTTACCTCAGTAGGTCTCACAACGAGTCACTACTTAAAGAATTTAGACAAATTAAATAAACATATAATTATGAAGTCATTTCCAACGCTGACCGCCATGTGCAGTATGGAAACTAGGAGAAAGAAAATGAGCAAAGTTAACGTAAAGAAAGTTGTAGTAGCCTACTCTGGCGGTCTAGACACATCAGTAATCATTCCATGGTTGAAAGAGAACTATGACTGTGAAGTGGTTGCGTTTGTTGCGGATGTTGGTCAAGGCGACGAAGAGTTGATTGGTATCGAAGAGAAAGCAAAAGCTTCTGGTGCATCTGAGTGTTACATCGCAGACCTTAAAGAAGAGATGGTTGCTGACTACATCTACCCAACGCTGAAAACGGGCGCTTACTACGAAGGTAAATACCTACTAGGTACGTCGATGGCGCGTCCAATCATCGCGAAAGCACAGGTTGAAGTCGCACGTAAAGTAGGTGCAGACGCACTGTGTCACGGCTGTACTGGTAAAGGTAATGACCAAGTTCGTTTTGAAGGCGCATTTGCTGCACTAGCACCTGATCTACACGTAATTGCACCATGGCGTGAATGGGATCTAGTGAGTCGTGAAGAGTGTCTAGATTACCTGGCTGAGCGTAACATCCCTTGTACGGCTTCTCTTACTAAGATTTACTCGCGTGATGCAAACGCATGGCACATCTCAACAGAAGGCGGCGTTCTAGAAAACACATGGAATGCACCTAACGAAGATTGCTGGGCTTGGACTGTAGACCCTGAGCAAGCGCCAAACGAATCTGAAACAGTGACGCTTAAAGTTGAAAAAGGCGAAGTGGTTGCGGTTGATGGCGAAACAATGACGCCATACAACGCACTGGTTTACCTAAACGAGAAAGGTGCTAAGCACGGTGTTGGTCGTATCGATATCGTAGAGAACCGTCTTGTTGGCATGAAGTCTCGTGGTTGTTACGAAACTCCGGGTGGCACAATCATGATGGAAGCACTGCGTGCAGTAGAGCAACTGGTTCTTGATAAAGCGGCATTCGAATTCCGTGAAGAGCTCGGTGTTAAGGCTTCTCACCTTGTATACGATGGTCGTTGGTTCACTCCACTATGTAAGTCAATCCTTGCCGCGACAGAAGAGCTAGCACAAGACGTGAATGGTGAAGTGGTTATCAAGCTTTACAAAGGCCATGCAACGGTGACTCAGAAGCGTTCTGACAACAGCCTGTACTCAGAAGAGTTTGCAACCTTTGGTGAAGATGAAGTTTACGACCAAAGCCATGCTGAAGGCTTCATCCGCCTTTACTCGCTATCAAGCCGTATCCGTGCTTTGAATAGCCAAAAGTAATCCTAACAATGAGTTAGTGAGCTAGCCTTTGATGAAAGATTGAAGGTTAGTAAACAGACATTATTATGCAAAGCCCATTCACTATTGATTAGTGAGTGGGCTTTTTACTTTCTATTTGCCTAATAAATCAGCTTCGGTTTTTCCTATCGGATGGCATATAATTCGCGCTCCACGCTAAAAATAATCAATGGATTGAACTGTTGGTGAATAAATATGTGAAAATAATGAATTAATACTTTATTTTCATTTTGAATTGCCGTAAGTTTAAACCATCAGAAAAATACTGAATCTTAATCAGAATTATCATTTGCAAAAACAGTGAGCACTGTGCAATTAGGAGATACACAATGGCATTATGGGGCGGTAGATTTACCCAAGCAGCAGACACCCGGTTCAAAGATTTTAACGATTCTCTTCGTTTTGATTACCGATTGGCTGAGCAAGACATTGTGGGCTCAATTGCCTGGTCTAAAGCTCTACTGTCGGTCAACGTATTAACAGAAGAAGAGCAACAGAAGCTTGAGTTAGCGCTGAATGAGCTAAAACTTGAGGTGATGGAAGATCCTGAACAGATTCTACGTTCTGATGCAGAAGATATTCACAGCTGGGTTGAGCAGCAACTTATCGGCAAAGTCGGTGACTTGGGCAAAAAACTTCACACTGGCCGTTCTCGTAACGACCAAGTGGCGACAGACCTGAAACTATGGTGTCGTCAGCAAGGTAACCAACTGCTACTGGCATTGGATCGCCTACAAAGCCAAATGGTGAACGTTGCTTCTCAGCATCAAGAAACCGTGCTTCCTGGCTACACTCACTTACAACGTGCTCAGCCGGTAACTTTTGCTCACTGGTGCTTGGCTTACGTTGAAATGCTTGAGCGTGATTATTCACGTTTGAATGATGCGATTAAGCGTCTAGACACATGTCCGCTGGGTTCTGGTGCCCTTGCTGGAACAGCTTACCCGATGGACCGTGAAGAGTTAGCTCACAACTTAGGTTTCCGTCGTGCAACGCGCAACTCTCTAGATTCAGTTTCTGACCGCGACCATGTGATGGAGCTAATGTCGATTGCTTCTATCTCTATGCTTCACCTTTCGCGTCTTGCAGAAGATATGATTTTCTACAACTCAGGTGAATCAAACTTCATCGAGTTAGCGGATACCGTGACGTCAGGTTCATCTCTGATGCCACAAAAGAAAAACCCAGATGCGCTAGAGCTTATCCGTGGCAAAACTGGCCGTGTTTACGGTTCATTAGCGGCAATGATGATGACAGTAAAAGCTCTGCCTTTGGCGTACAACAAAGACATGCAAGAAGATAAAGAAGGTCTGTTCGACGCTTTAGATACTTGGAATGATTGTATGGAAATGGCAGCACTCTGTTTTGACGGCATTAAAGTGAACGGCGAACGTACACTTGAAGCCGCGAAACAAGGCTACGCGAACTCAACTGAATTGGCTGATTACCTAGTAGCGAAAGGGATTCCTTTCCGTGAAGCTCACCATATTGTTGGTGTGACGGTAGTGGCGGCGATTGCTAAAGGCTGTGCATTAGAAGAATTAACCATCGCAGAGATGAAAGAGTTCTCTGAGGTGATTGAGGAAGATGTGTATGACATCCTGACCATTGAATCGTGTCTTGAAAAACGTAGCGCGCTAGGCGGTGTATCTCCACAGCAAGTGGCTTACGCGGTTGACCAAGCTGAGAAACGTTTATCACAGCGTGATACGTCCATCGTCAAGGTTCGTCCTGCTCGTCTGACCGATATTGAAGCGTTGGAAGGTATGGTCGCTTACTGGGCGAACATGGGTGAAAACCTACCTCGTTCTCGTAATGAACTGGTGCGTGATATTGGCTCGTTTGCGGTCGCAGAGCATCATGGTGAGGTGACAGGTTGTGCATCACTCTATGTGTATGACTCTGGCCTAGCGGAAATCCGTTCACTGGGTGTCGAAGCTGGCTGGCAAGGTCAAGGGCAGGGTACCGCAATTGTGCAGCACTTGGTTGAGAAAGCGCGACAAATGGCCATCAAGAAGGTGTTTGTGCTGACTCGTACACCTGAGTTCTTCATGAAGCATGATTTCTTACCGACATCGAAATCTTTGCTGCCTGAGAAGGTACTGAAAGATTGTGACCAGTGTCCTCGTCAACATGCATGTGATGAAGTGGCCTTGGAAGTGAACTTGGTAGAGCAGATTATTGCTAAGGTTAATGTTGCATAAGGCATTGATTTTATAGTCCCTAAAAAAAAGATCAAAAATATGATCTTTTTTGGGAACAAACTAAGAAAAGCTCGGTCTATTAAAGTACCACTGCTTTTTCTTAGAATTTTCTAAGAAAGCCCTAGAATCGATTGGTTCTGGGGCTTTTTTCTATCTGCTGTTTGGGAAATGATGACGGCTTGCTAAGGCGAGTCATTTAATTGGACATCTAGCCTTTATCACTTATCTAGCAAAGTCTCTCTGTTAACGCTTTTTGTTCCTTAAAGGCAGCACGACAAACTTCATTATCCAATGCAACGACAACAAGCCACTGAATGCGAAAGCGGCCATCATCAAAGCGATGGCATTGATGGTTTTTGGGTCTTCTCTGAAAAATAGCCACCATACTCCCCAACTCAAAATCGACAACACCATCAGCTGATTCATGCAACGCTGGCAACGACCGAGCTTGTTACGGATTTTTTCACTTTTATTGCAATGAATGCATGTCACCTTGGGTTTGATTCGCGTTATGCTTGTTGCCCTGATAATAACACGTCACAAGATATTGGATCACGGTGACACAGAGAGAGAAAGTCGATGATTGAGCGCCAAGAAACCAAACAACGCATGAGCCGTATTGTGAAACACAACGGCACTATCTACCTATGTGGCCAAGTGTGTGCTGATGCAACCAAAGACATCACTGAGCAAACACAAACGATGCTGGATAAAGTCGAAGCCCTACTTGATCAAGCAGGCAGCGACAAAGAGCACATGCTGTCAGCAACGATTTACTTGAAAGACATGAAAGACTTCCAAGAAATGAACGCAGTTTGGGATGCATGGGTTCCAGAAGGTCACGCTCCAGCTCGCGCATGTGTGACTGGCGACATGGCTCGAGAGGCGCTACTTGTTGAGATCTCTGTGATTGCTGCTGAGAAGTAATAGCTAAGTCTTTAGCTACCGGCAATTGCTTCAAGAGATTCCAGATACCTCGTCCCTCGGTTCTGGAATGACGAGTTAAAGCTTGGTTTAGTTGACGCGTTGTTCTTATTGCGCTTCGGGTTTGCTCTGTATTCAAAGCAGCGTCATTCCCGAAAGCGACGAAGGAGCGTGGTCGGGAATCTATTATTTGCTCGTTGCCAAAACATAAAAAGGAAAGCCAATGGCTTTCCTTTTTAGTATCTAGCGTTTGCTAACTGCTAGCGGTAGTCTGAGATTAACAACCCGGACCACAATCCAGACAGTGTTTCACCATCTCTGGACCTAGGTGCAGTTTTGCATTCAGGTCACGTAGCGCTGTTCGTACACCTTCTTCGATTACTGGGTGGTAGAAAGGCATATCCAGCATCTCAGAAACCGTCATTTTGTTCTGGTGTGCCCATGCTAACAAGTGAGCCAAGTGTTCCGCGTTTGGTCCCATCATTTCAGCACCAAGGAAACGGCCTGTGCCTTGCTCGCCGTATACGTGCAGAATACCTTTGTTGCGAAGCATCACTCGTGAACGACCTTGGTTTTCGAAAGACACTTCACCCGTTGCGAAACAGCCACATGTGCCTAAGCGTGTGGTGATCTCTTTGTAGGTTTCACCAACCATCGCGATTTGCGGGTCAGAGAATACTGCCGAGATTTTAGAGCGGCGTAGGCCTGCACGAATCTCTGGGAAGCGACCTGCATTGTCACCCGCAATACGAGCTTGGTCTGCTGCTTCATGCAGTAGAGGCAGTTGGTTACTCGCATCACCAGCGATAAATATTGATGGTAGTGATGTTTGTAGCGTGTAGTGGTCTGCGATTGGCACACCACGTTCATCAAGCTCTAGAGAGGTATTCTCTAAGCCAAGCTTGTCAGTGTTAGGGCGACGACCTGTTGCTGCTAGTACGTATTCAACGACGTTAGTTTCTAATTCACCTTGTTTATTGATGAACTGGATTTCGACACGTGGCTCACCCGATTCAGTGGTAATGCGCTTCATGCTTTCGATTTTCACGTCGGCATCGAGATAGAACTCTTCATTGAAAGCTTTATCTGCATAAGCCATGATCTCTGGATCAGTTACTGGGCCAACTTGACCACCCAAACCGAACAGTTTGGTCTTCACACCTAAGCGGTGCAGTGACTGACCAAGCTCAAGACCAATAACACCAGGGCCAAATACCGCAACCGATTCTGGTAAATCATCCCAGCTGAACACGTCATCGTTAATGATTAGGCGGTCACCAAGCTCATTCCAAACTGCAGGATATGCAGGGCGAGAACCGGTTGCGATAACAATACGTTTAGCGGTGACAAGCGTGTGGTCATCAATTTGTAGCGTGTTGTCATCTAAGAACTTTGCGTAGCCAGAGATCTTGTCTTGCTCTGGAATTTCATCAACACCTTCTAAAACAAAACCAACAAAACGGTCACGTTCGAACTTCACTCGGTCCATCACTTCACGGCCGTTAATCACGATATCACCTTGTGGGTGAACGCCAAAAGCAGGAGCTTTCTCGATGTGATGCACACTTTCTGCAGCTGCAATAAGCAGTTTAGATGGCATACAACCAACACGAGCACAGGTTGTACCGTAAGGGCCGCCTTCAATCATCACGACACTGTCAGTCTGTGCTTTTGCAGCGCGGTAAGAACCTAGACCTGCCGTACCGCCCCCGATAACTGCTACATCTACATTGACTTGTTTCATAATAATTTTCTCGCAATGGCTAAATTTGGTTTGAACGAACCCCTCCAACTCTGGTGATTTTTTGAGAGTCAGGATAGTGGGTCAGTTTTGTGATTCTGTTTTATTAGGTTTAGCTTGTGACTCTGCTTTTATTGCTAACTATAGGTTAGTTAAAGACGGGCGAGTCACCAGCTATATTCTTTTGCCAATACTCAGATAAGAGTGTTTGGAATAGCTAACCCACAAGAGGGTGGGTTAGCTGATACTTCTAAGCCTATATCGGCGATGAAGCGATTAGCCTAGGAAAGTTTCTAGTTCTTCGCTACCACCGATGTGTTTGCCACCGATGAATACTTGAGGAACAGTAGTGCGACCAGAGATAGCACGTAGGCTTACTGTTGTTGCATCTTTACCTAGAACCACTTCTTCGTAGTTCAGACCTTTGTCGATTAGGTTCTGTTTTGCTTTCATACAGAAAGGACAGCCTGGCTTAGTGAATACTGTGATTGACTCTTGCTCTTTGTGCTCAGGAGCAAGGTAGTTAAGCATAGTATCAGCATCAGAAACCTTGAACGGGTCGCCTGGTACGTCTTCTTCGATGAACATTTTCTCTACCACGCCGTTTTTAACCAGCATGCTGTAACGCCATGAACGTTTGCCGAAGCCGATGTCGTTTTTCTCAACTAGCATACCCATGCCGTCTGTGAAATCACCGTTACCATCTGGGATGAATGTGATGTTTTCCGCTTCTTGGTCTGCTTTCCAAGCGTTCATTACGAATGTATCGTTTACAGAAACACACAGAATGTCATCAACACCGTTTTCTTTGAATACAGAGTGTAGCTCGTTGTAACGAGGTAGGTGGCTTGAAGAACATGTTGGAGTAAACGCACCTGGTAGGCTGAATACGATAACTGTCTTGTCTTTGAAAAGCTCTTCTGTCGTTACGTTAACCCATGCATCGCCTTGGCGAGTTGGGAATGTTACTTGAGGGATTGATTGACCTTCTTTAGATGCAAACATATTGATTTCCTTAAATAGTATTTTTAATTTTGTTCTATTAGAGCTTAACGTTTTTCGTTGCTCTGTTTCGTTTTGTTGAGCCCATTATTAGATAAATCCTTTGATAGCTCTAATCGTTTGATGTTATGGTTTTGATAGGTAAATTCTATCAAGAGCATTTTTCTTTTAAATGTTTCTATTAGAACTCTTGTTCTTATTAAAACCTGAGGTAAGAGACTGATCATGAACATTCGTGACTTTGAATACTTGGTGGCGCTCGCAGAGCATAAACACTTCCGAAAAGCGGCAGAAGCGTGCTTTGTCAGTCAGCCGACACTAAGCGGTCAAATACGCAAACTAGAAGATGAAATTGGACTTCAGTTAACCGAGCGTAGTCCAAGGAAGGTAATATTTACAGAATCAGGGTTACAACTTGTTGAACAAGCCAAGCGTATTCTCAATGAAGTGAAAACTTTTAAGGATATGGCGAGTGGACACGGTGAAGCGATGACCGGACCAATGCACATTGGTTTTATTCCAACCGTTGGTCCTTACATTCTGCCTAAGATTGTTCCTCATCTTAAAGAGAGCTTCCCAGATCTTGAGCTTTACCTTCATGAAGCTCAGACCCACCAGTTAGTGAGTCAACTTGAAGATGGCAAGCTGGACTGCTTGGTACTGGCTGCGGTTGATGAAACGGCGGTGTTCAAAGAGATCGATGTGTATGACGAGCCGTTAAGTGTTGCCGTTCCATGTGACCACGAGTGGGCTCAGCAAGACACTGTCGATATGCTGCAGCTAAATGGACAAACCGTACTTGCGCTAGGTGACGGTCACTGTTTGAGAGACCAAGCCTTGGGCTTCTGTTTTGCTGCGGGCGCCAAAGATGATGAGCGCTTTAAGGCAACCAGCTTAGAAACGCTGCGTAACATGGTCGCGGCGGGGGCGGGGATTACCTTGCTTCCTCAGCTATCGGTGCCGAAAGAGAAGCAGAAAGACGGTGTGTGTTACGTACCTGCTGTGAATCCAACACCTTCACGTCGCATTGTTGTTGCCTACCGTCCGGGCTCTCCATTGAAGGGACGTTTCGAGCAATTGGCTGAGACGATTCGAACTCAACTGGAGAAGACGGCTTAGCGCTTGAATTTAGAGCCTAGTCTGGTCAGATATAGATATAAAAAAAGGGTTGATATGAATGCATATCAACCCTTTTGGTTGGTTCATGTTACTAGGTTCTACAAACCTTAGTTAGAACAGTTCTTCTACTGCTTCACCTGATGAGGTTGAGTAGATGTCATCATTGAAACGTTCAGTGATGTACTCGGTTGGCTCTGTGCCTTTCTCGAAGTACTCGAACATTGATGAGCTATCGAACTTGTTGGTCAGTAAGCCAGTTTCACGGTCGATACGAACACGGACGATGTTCTCAGGAATCTCTTTACGCTCAGCAGGAACACCCGCTAACGCCGTACCCATGAAATCAACCCATGCAGGTTCTGCTGTTTTCGCGCCAGCTTCTGCACCCGTAATTTGGTTCTTACCAAGATTTGAGTTCGCTTTGGTTCTGCCTAGGTTGCGGTTGTGGTTATCAAAACCAACCCATACCGTTGCAACCATGCCAGGGCCGTAACCGCTGTACCAAGTATCTTTCGAATCGTTGGTGGTACCCGTTTTTCCGCCAATGTCACGACGCTTCAACGGCTGTGCACGCCAACCTGTACCGTTCCAACCCGTACCTGCGCTCCAATCACCGCCACCCCAGATGTTGCTGTACATCATTTCACGAACAAGGAATGCGTTCTGTTCAGAGATAACTTGAGGTGCGTATTGTACTTTGGCATCCACATCTTGCTCTGCAAACACATCAGCCATTGGGTCTGAGGTCATTTGCTGTTGGCAATCGTCTTTACAAACCACTTTTGGTGTCGCTTCAAATTCAGTCTCACCAAATGGTGTCTCAATGCGGCTGATGTAGAAAGGTTCAACGTAGTAGCCGCCATTAGCGAATACTGAGTAACCTTGAGCTACTTTCATTGGCGTTAAGCTACCCGCACCCAGAGCAATGGTTTCAGAGCGCGGAACTTCATCAATATCAAAGCCAAATCGAGTTAGGTAGTTACGAGTATCATCTAGACCTACTTCGCGCAGTACACGTACCGCCATTACGTTTTTAGACTGAGCTAAGCCAATACGTAAACGAGTTGGACCCACGTAAGTCGGTGGCGAGTTCTTTGGTCGCCATGCGGTACCTTGGCTCTTATCCCATTGGTTAATCGGTGCATCGTTGATCAGTGAGGCTAGCGTTAAGCCTTTCTCAATCGCTGCTGAGTAGATAAAGGGTTTGATACCAGAACCCACCTGACGAATAGATTGCGTTGCACGGTTGAACTTGTTGTGGACAAAGTTAAAGCCACCGACCATCGACAATACCGCGCCGTTGTTCGGGTTCATTGCAACAAATGCTGTGTTCGCATTCGGTACTTGGCTTAGTCGCCATACAATCGGTGTTTCTGATTCTGCAGTCGCTGACTCTTCTGTCGGCTCTTCAGAGACTTCATCGCCGGTAACGGCTTCATGGCGAACCCAGATTTGTTCACCAACCGCCAGAATTTCTTTCGCTTGAGAAGGCGCTGGTCCTTGGCGGTTATCCGTTAGGAATTTACGCGCCCAGTTCATGCCTTGCCATTCGATAGTGCCTTCACCTTGGTTCTTAACCCAAATTTGAGCACTTTTCGAATCAACCGCGGTAACAACAGCAGGGACTAGGTCACCATAGGTTGGTTGAGACTTAAGGTGTTTAACGATTTGTTCTTGATCCCACGCTGATTGCGCAGTCTGCCACAATACTTTTTCAGCACCACGGTAGCCGTGACGCTCATCGTAGCCAAGTAGGTTCTTAATTGCGGCTTGGTTCGCTGCTTTTTGCAGTTTCGAATCAACGGTCGTGTAGACCTTCATGCCTGATGTATAAGCTTCTTCACCATAGCGTTCCACCATCCAAGCACGTGCAACTTCAGCAACATATGGCGCGCTCAGTTCGATCTCTGCACCGTGGTATTTCGAGATAAGCTCTTCGCTACGAGCGTCATCGAACTCTGCTTGAGTGATGTATTTCTCGTCTAACATACGACGCAATACAACGTTACGACGGTTAGTCGCGCGCTCAACAGAGTAAATAGGGTTCATTGTCGAAGGTGCTTTTGGCATACCCGCAAGGGTCGCAATTTCACTCAGCGTGAGATCAGGAAGATCTTTACCGAAGTAAACACGTGCTGCCGCGCCAAAACCATACGAACGGTGACCAAGGAAGATCTTGTTGACGTAAAGCTCCATGATCTCTTCTTTACTAAGAAGTTGCTCAATGTGGATCGCAATGAAGATCTCTTTGATCTTACGCATGATCTTTTTCTCATTAGATAAGAAGAAGTTACGCGCAAGCTGCTGAGTAATGGTACTAGCACCTTGTTTGGCTGAACCCGACATTGCAACCACGAGTGCTGCACGTGTGATACCGATTGGGTCAATACCTGGGTGTTCATAGAAACGGCTATCTTCGGTGGCAATCAGAGCCTCAACTAAGTGGCGAGGAATCTCGTCATAAGTGACTGGATTACGACGCTTTTCACCAAATTGAGAGATCAGCTTACCGTCTTGACTGAAGACTTGCATCGGCGTTTGGAGTTCTACGTCGCGCAAAGTGGCAACATCAGGCAACTCTGGTTTTACGTAAAAATAAAACCCGAAAATTGTACTGACTCCAAGAATCATGCAAATCAATGTAAATATGAATAATCGCTTTATGAACTTCACCGGATAATCCCTGATTAGTTAAGGCTGATAAGCAGCAAACCCTTGTACTCTAGGCTAAAAACTTAGCTTTCGTTTATTAACGCTTATTTAACTAATAATCACAACCCCTAGATAATCAACGAAATGCTTGGCACTTCAGGAGCTAGGTCACATGGGTTCATCATTAATTACAGGTATAGATATAAATCATCACAGCATCAAAGCCGTGGTACTAAAACCCGTGGGGGAGTTGTATGCCCTAGTGGGATACAAAGAGCTGCCGATTTCGGACGACATTTTTACAGCTAACCATACTTTGGAGTATCA
Organism: Vibrio sp. 10N.261.52.C2; assembly: GCF_041471425.1. Taxonomy (NCBI): domain Bacteria; kingdom Pseudomonadati; phylum Pseudomonadota; class Gammaproteobacteria; order Vibrionales; family Vibrionaceae; genus Vibrio; species Vibrio sp. 10N.261.52.C2. The sequence goes on from NZ_JBFROH010000030.1 coordinate 107,127, forward strand.
GAAAACTGTTAAGAAACTTAAAGAACTTAGGAAAGGACTGCCTTTTGGCTGTCGCAACGTCGCCATTTCGGTACCTGATAACACGGTGATCAGCAAAGTACTGCAAATAGAGAGTGAGTTAGAAGACAGAGAAAAAGAGTTTTCTATCTATCAAACCTTCGCCCATCAATCTCCCTTTCCTATCGAGGAGCTGAGTTTAGATTTTGTAAAGCTGGAAGACAAACGATTTGGTAAAGGTTCGACAAGCAGTTATCAGGTATACGCCACTCGTAAAGAAGTTGTGGATAGCCGAGCGGATGCATTAACCAAGGCTGGCTTCAAACCTGTGGTGGTGGATACACAGGCGCATGGGCTACTTAATATCTGGCAATTGGCCTCGCGCCTGTATCCCGATAAGAAAAACTGGTTGCTAGTGGATGTTGGAATCGACCAAACCTCGCTAGGGGTTATCCCGCAGAATTCGGCGCCTTTCTATAAAGACATCGCCTTTGGCACTCAAGATCTTCGCAGCTCAGATGACCCGAGTGATATCGAGAGCGTGTTCGGTACTATGGAAGAGACACATCAATTCATTGTTAACCTGATTGAGAAGCTCAAGCGTCAATTGCAGCTCTATTCATCGGGAAATGCGCAGCAACCTATCTCAGGGATTTGGTTGATGGGCGAGGGCGCCAGCATCCCTATGGTAACCGAAGAGCTAGAACGCCATTTTCAGTTGAGCTGCGAGTCATTGAATCCTTTGTCTTTATTTGAGAATAAGGTCGCCAAGAGACGCCGACTGCCGATTGACTGGCAACACTTTGGTATCGCGGCGGGTATGGCGATGAGTGGGCTCAAGTGGCAGGGAGAGAAGCATGTTGCATCAAATTAACCTGCTGCCGTGGCGTGATGAGATTCGTGCTCAGCACAAGAAGCGTTTTATCCATCTGGTCATTCTTGGCGTCATCATTGCGCTTATAGGGCAATGGGCGGTTGGTCACTATTTTCACGATCAACAAGCCAAGCAGCAAGCTCGCCTCAATTACCTCAATCAGTACATTGCTGAGCTCGACCGACAAATTCAGTCGTTAAAAGTCGCAGAGCAAGAACACAAAGCCATTCTGACTCGACTTGATGTGGTTGAGTCGCTGCAGCTTGGCCGTAATAAGACCACCGACTTCATGAACTTGATGCCGGAGCTGATTCCAGAGGGTGTCTATGTCGACAAGATAAAGATGAATGGTCAGGAGATTGAAATGTCGGGCATCAGCGACAGCACTGCTCGTCTCGCCACCATGTTGGACAACCTCGAACGTTCAGATTCTTTGAAAGGGGTCGAGATGCACTCTATCGTTCATAACCGCAAGCGCTTCAATAAAGAGTTTCAGACCTTCAAGGTCTCTTTTGTGTTTAGCCCTGTGTCTTTAGAAAACACAACCGCGAGCAGAAAAGATAAGGGGGCGCATCATGGCTAACCTTCAAAATAGGATTAGTAGACAAAACAGGATGAGCTTGCAAGATCTCGATGTTGATGAGATCACCGAATGGCCATTGCTGCCTCAGCTTCTCGTGATTCTGGTGTTGATAGTGTTAATCCAAGGTGTAGGCACTTGGCTTTATGTGTTGCCACTCGACGATGAACTGCAACAGATGAAGCAACAAGAACAAACCTTAAAGGCGACCTTGCGAATAAAGGCCAACAAGGTTGCAGCCTTACCTAAGTTGCAGAGCCAGTTGGATGAGCTAACTAGTCGCTACGATTATCTGTTGGAGCAGCTGCCGGTTCAAAAAGAGCTGGCCAGTATGTTGGCGTCTGTGAATGAACTCGGCTTGGATAACTCGCTGACCTTCACTCGAATCGATTGGGGACAAAAGCAGAACAAGGAGTTCCTCTATCGTTTACCGCTCAATATCGAACTGACGGGTGACTACCATGAGATTGGCGACTTCTCTGCGGCCATCGCTAAGCTACCGCGCATCATTAGCTTTGATGATGTGAATTGGCAACGAGTCAGCCAAGAAAGCAGCACGCTGCACTTTAGGGTTCGAGCTTATACCTACCAGTTTAAATCGGAGGTTAATGATGAAACCCAATAGCGCGTTTTACTCAATCGTATTGATGCTTGCACTGTCAGGCTGCAAAGCTAATCAAGACTCACTGCAAGATTTTGTGGCGCAGGTTGAAGCCAAGGCGAGAAAAGATGTCGAGCAACTTGTCCCAGCAACTGAATTCACGGCGGCGACTTATCAGCGCCGATCTTTGCGTCCTCCCTTTGAACTGCCTAAAGAAGCCATTGTGCAAAACCAACCCTTGGTTAAGAAAGACTGTTGGCAACCCAGCGCCCGTTCTCGTAATGGCAAGTTAGAGAAGTACCCGCTGAGTAAGCTTCGTTTAAGAGGCGTGATGGGCAGTGGCTCAAGCGTGTTTGGCTTAGTGCAAACACCCAAAGGCAACGTGGTAAACGTCAAGAAAGGCCAGTTTATCGGCTTAAACAATGGCCGAGTTACTAAGGTGACGAGCCAATACGTTCAGATTAATGAAACTCTTCCAGATGGCTTAGGTTGTTGGCATAAGCGCAACGTTAGGCTGGCTCTGAAGTAAACCAATGTCACATGATGTGGATATGAGATGTAAATATGATTAAAGGAATAAGTGGATTAGTGAGCAAGGCTCTACAAGGTTTTGCTGTGTCTGTGATGTTGGTTGTTAGCGTGCTCAGCCATGCCGAGAGCTTACCGAACAAATTGGAGAATATTGATTTTAGGGTCAATAAGGATAAAGACGCCGTCATCATTATTGAGCTGGCGACCAGCACAGCAGTGGTGGATGTTCAACGAGCTCAGGAAGGGTTAAGTATCGAGCTAATCAATACTCAAGTTGATGATGACAAGCTCTACCTGCTGGATGTGAAGGATTTCGCTACCTTGGTTGAAGGCATTGAAGTCTATAAAGAGACACCAAGCACTCGGCTTCTAGCGACGATTAGCAATGACTATCAGTATGAATACAATCTAAAGGGACGTTTTATTGAGGTGGTGATCAGCAAACCAGTTATCGATGAAGTGACCAAAGAAAAAAGCGTTCTAGAGAAAGAGGGCAAGCTGATATCGATTAACTTCCAAGACATCCCAGTACGAAATGTCCTGCAGCTGATTGCTGACTATAACGATTTTAACTTAGTCGTATCTGATTCGGTCGCCGGAAACCTCACTTTACGTTTAGATGGCGTACCTTGGCAGCAAGTTCTCGACATTATCTTGCAAGTTAAAGGATTGGATAAGCGCGTGGATGGCAATGTCATCTTGGTTGCGCCGAAAGCTGAGTTGGATCTTCGAGAGCAACAAGCGTTAGAAAAATCGCGTTTAGAAGAGGAGCTTGGGGAGCTTAAGTCGGAAATCATCAAGATTAACTTTGCTAAGGCCACCGATATTGCCGACATGATTGGCGGTGAAGGTGCGGTCAGCATGTTGTCTGATCGCGGTTCGATTACCATTGATGAGCGCACTAACTCTTTATTGATTCGTGAGTTGGAGGAGAACATTGCCGTGATACGAGGCATCATTGAATCCTTAGATATTCCCGTGAAACAGGTGCAGATAGAGGCGCGTATCGTGACCGTCACTGAGGGTAATCTTGATGAGCTTGGCGTGCGCTGGGGTGTTTCCTCGACCAACGGAAGCTTCACCGTTGGTGGCTCAATAGAAGGTAATCATCCATCACAAATCACACCGTATGACGATGATGGTGGCAACAGTGCAATTGATGACTACCTCAACGTCAATTTAGGGGCAACATCGCCGAACGCCTCGAGTATTGCGTTTCAGGTGGCCAAACTGGGTTCAGATACCTTACTCGATCTTGAACTGTCGGCACTGCAACAAGAGTCAAAAGCTGAAATCATTTCTAGTCCACGCTTAATCACCACCAATAAAAAGCCCGCTTATATTGAGCAAGGTACTGAAATCCCTTACTTAGAGTCTTCTTCAAGTGGTGCAACGTCGGTCGCATTTAAGAAAGCGGTATTGAGCCTCAAGGTGACGCCGCAGATCACACCCGACAATCGTTTGGTATTGGATTTGAGCGTGACTCAAGATAGGCCTGGGCAAGTGGTCAAGACCGGAACAGGGGAAGCGGTAGCAATTGACACGCAAAGAATAGGTACGCAAGTGCTTGTTAATAATGGTGAAACTGTCGTTCTTGGCGGGATATTTCAACACAGCGTAAGCAGCACGGTGGATAAAGTTCCTCTGTTGGGAGACCTGCCAGTTTTGGGTGCATTGTTCCGTCGCAGCTATGAAAATGTGGGTAAAAGTGAACTACTTATTTTTGTCACACCCAAAGTTGTGATTCAGTAATGAACAATTAGATTAAAAATAAAGTTGCATTAGTGGCACCTAACCTTGATAATTTCGGGTCTTATCACGAATTATCTGTGAGGAATCGGTGCCACGGGCCTTTTAATTTCAGTACTTGTACTGACCTACCTTGTGGCGATGTCATTGAATTAACGTTGTAAATTACTGCTAAAAACATGGCTGAGAAACGCAATATTTTTCTTGTTGGCCCAATGGGCGCCGGCAAAAGTACAATTGGTAGACACCTAGCTTCCCAACTTCATATGGAGTTTCTAGACTCTGACACTGTGATCGAAGAGCGCACTGGCGCAGACATCGCATGGGTTTTTGATGTTGAGGGCGAAGAAGGTTTCCGTAAGCGCGAAGAATCTGTAATCAATGATCTGACAGAAGAACAAGGTATTGTTCTTGCGACAGGTGGTGGTTCAGTGTTGAGCAAAGAAAACCGTAACCGTCTATCTGCACGAGGCATTGTTGTATACCTAGAGACAACAATTGAAAAGCAACTTGCTCGCACTAACCGCGACAAGAAACGCCCTCTACTTCAAACAGACAACCCGCGTGATGTGCTAGAAGATCTAGCTGTATCTCGCAACGCACTATACGAAGAAGTGGCGGACTACACAGTTCGTACTGACGACCAAAGTGCAAAAGTGGTAGCCAACCAGATCGTAAAAATGCTAGAAGAACGTTAAGTTCATTTTTTCGGAGAGCAAACCCATGGAACGGATTACGGTCAATCTAGCTGAGCGTAGCTACCCTATCTCTATTGGCGCCGGGTTATTTGAAGACCCGGCGTACCTTTCTTTTTTATCAGGCAAACAGAAAGTTGTTGTTATCAGTAATGTGACAGTAGCGCCTCTTTATGCAGATAAAATTTTATCGCTATTGGATCAAGTAGGCTGTCAGACATCTCTTCTCGAGCTGCCAGACGGTGAACAGTACAAAACCCTTGAAACGTTCAATTCAGTGATGAGCTACATGCTTGAAGGTAATTACAGCCGCGATGTGGTGGTGATTGCTTTAGGTGGTGGTGTAATCGGTGACTTGGTCGGTTTTGCTGCCTCTTGTTACCAGCGCGGTATTGATTTCATTCAAATCCCGACGACCCTTCTTTCTCAAGTGGACTCTTCTGTTGGTGGTAAAACCGCAGTAAACCATCCTCTTGGTAAGAATATGATCGGCGCTTTTTACCAACCGAAATCTGTGATCATCGATACTAACTGTTTATCAACGCTTCCAGAGCGTGAGTTTGCAGCTGGCATTGCTGAGGTGATCAAATACGGCATCATTTACGATGAAGCCTTCTTTGATTGGTTGGAGCAGAATCTAGAGAAACTTTATCAACTTGATGAAGAGGCACTGATCACCGCGATTGCTCGTTGTTGTGCAATTAAGGCTGAAGTGGTTGCTTTAGATGAAAAAGAGTCAGGAATCAGAGCGTTATTGAACCTAGGTCATACATTTGGTCATGCGATTGAAGCAGAACTAGGCTATGGTAATTGGCTACATGGTGAAGCTGTGTCGTCAGGCACTGTAATGGCAGCGAAAACTGCTCAATTGCAGGGGCTGATCTCTCAGCAGCAACTTGAGCGAATTATTTCTATACTCAAGAATGCGAAACTACCAATCCATACGCCAGAAAGCATGTCTTTTGAAGACTTTATGAAGCACATGATGCGCGATAAAAAAGTGCTGTCTGGTCAGTTGCGTTTGGTATTACCAACAAGTATTGGTACTGCTGAAGTGGTTGCTGATGTGCCTCAAGACATCATTAAACAAGCGATCGATTTCTGCCGTACTCTTTAAATTTGGTTGTGAGGTTGCCTAGCTAAACTCTAGGCAACTGAAGCGTTTTACTGATCGATCTTATCAGTAGGGATCCCCAATGAGTTTGGCTCATGAATTAAGAGTATTAGAGTTAGAATCTCAAGTTGAGCTGCTAGAGCGCTTACAGCTTTTGACTAACTTTGGTTCAAACCTTGTGACGGTGGCGGGCAAAGCTGGCTCTGGCCGATCTTGGTTGGCTCAGCGTTATCTTGAAGCATGGTCGACAGAAAAAAATCAGTGTTTACTGCTTTGTCATCCAAGCCAAGACGATCAACAACGCCGTGCGCTCATTCTTAGCCAAATTGTTTCTGATCCCCTGTTTAATCAACATGATTCTTTATCGGATAGCCTAACAAGGTTACTGGATGGAGAACCGTGTAATGTGGTTATCGTCGTTGATGATGCCCAACGACTTTCTGAGCTATTGGTATCCGAATTATGGATGTTGGTACTGGAAGCTCAATCAAACCCTCAATGGACGATCAATATCGTTCTCTTCTCGGAACCTGGCCACTTAGATACGTTATTAACGCGTTTGAGCTACGGTCAACAACACAAACCTATCGATCTTGAGATCGATGACCTTTCGCAACCAGAAGCTGAACATTTCTTTGAATCACTGGTGATTCGATATGTTGATGATGAGTCTGAAACTTGCGTGCGACGTGCGTTTAATAAAGCGCAACCTCTGCCCGGTGAGTTAATGGCTTTAGGAGAATTGAAAGTGGAAAAAAGGATTATTATTCGCTCAATTATTGGCTCACCCATCAATATCGCGATTGTGGTGGCCTTGCTGTTGATTTTAATTGGTGGTGGTTATTGGTGGATGTTCAGTCAACCAACCCCTGACGATAAAGCGCAATCTCTTATCGCTCCGATTGAACAGACAGCTATCCCAACTTTTGAAGTGGAAAGTGGTACCGAGCAAGCTGGAATCGACGGAATGGACGATTCTGAAGCCGAAGCTGACATGAGTTATCAAGGTGCTGATGACGACAGCTCATCTTTGCCACCGACTGTCGTTGAAGATACCGCGAGTGTTGGAGAAGTCGAACAAGATCAGCAGCGTGTCGTAATCACCTCTGATGTGGTTGATGCCTTGCTTGATGATAAACCTGAAAGTGCCGATACCAGTGCGATTGATGCTGCTGTTGAAGAAAACACAGGTGCCGCGGTGAGTTCGCAATCAGATGCAGACAAAGTGGAGTCACAGCCTTCAGCCGATGAAGCAACAGACCTAACACAGTCCACGCCACCGACTAAGAAAATTACATTCTCATTTTCTCGCGAAGAGTTACAAGCTATCTCTCCGCGAGCTTATACTTTGCAGTTGAGTGCGATGACCTCATTGGACGACGTACAGTCTTTCATTGAAGAGTATGACCTTGAGAACAAGGTTCGTATTTACCCAACACTTCGCAACGACACCAAGTGGTTTATTATCACTTATCAAGATTACCCAACGATTCAAGTGGCGAGAGACGCGGTAAGTGCGTTATCAAAACCCCTTCAACAGTTGGAACCTTGGGCAAAATCGATGAATCAAGTGCATCGAGAGATAGAACGTGCGAAATAACCCTGAGCTTAGCCTCAAAATATGTTACATTCCGCAGCCTTATTTTTGAGTTGATAGATAGAGCAGTAAATGAAAAAGCAGCGTGCCTTTCTAAAATGGGCTGGTGGTAAATATGGCCTAGTTGAAGACATCCAACGTCACCTGCCACCTGCTCGTAAATTGGTAGAACCGTTTGTCGGTGCCGGCTCAGTATTTCTGAATACTGACTTTGAACAGTACCTGCTTGCAGATATCAATCCCGATCTTATCAACCTGTACAACCTGCTTAAAACCGATCCTGAAACTTATATCACGGAAGCGAAGCGCTGGTTCTGTCCTGAGAACAACCGTAAAGAAGCCTTCTTAGATATTCGCGCTGAGTTCAATGGTACAGATAACGTCATGTATCGTTCATTGGCTTTCTTGTATATGAACCGATTTGGCTTCAATGGCCTATGTCGTTACAACAAGAAGGGCGGTTTTAACGTTCCATTCGGTTCTTATAAAAAACCTTACTTCCCAGAAGCTGAGCTGGAATTTTTTGCCGAGAAAGCGAAAAAAGCCACCTTCGTCTGCGAGGGATACCATGAAACCTTTAGCCGCGCGCGCAAAGGCTGTGTGGTTTACTGCGATCCTCCATACGCACCACTGTCGAACACGGCAAACTTTACCTCTTACGCAGGTAATGGCTTTAGCTTAGATGACCAAGCTGCACTGGCGGATGTTGCTGAAAAAGCAGCGATGGAACGAGGCATCCCTGTCTTGATCTCAAACCATGACACCACCTTAACGCGCCGTTTATACCATGGTGCAGAACTGAACGTGGTCAAGGTTAAGCGCACCATTAGCCGTAATGGCGCAGGGCGCAATAAAGTCGATGAGTTACTGGCACTTTTTCATAAAGAGAAAAACCAGCAACACGCTTCAGAAGAATTGTAGCGGCCAACATAACCCTCGAACTCATTAAATTGAGTGACCAACGGGTACTTTCATAAACTAATCTTTCGAACTGCTAGGATCTGCTTAGTTGCTTAGGTAGAATTGCACACCAAATAGTCTTGGAATTGAGTCTTGTATTTGTATATGAGATGTCACAAGGCGGTGATATTCGCAATTTACTCACTCTTAAGAGGTTTGGTATGAAAGATTTTCTAATCGCTCCATCGATTTTGTCTGCAGATTTTGCTCGTCTTGGTGAAGACGTAGAAAAAGTACTCGCAGCTGGTGCTGATGTTGTGCACTTCGATGTGATGGACAACCACTACGTACCTAACCTGACTTTTGGCGCGCCTATCTGTAAAGCGCTGCGCGACTACGGTATTACGGCTCCTATCGATGTTCACCTTATGGTTAAGCCAATAGACAGCATCGTGCCTGAGTTTGCTAAAGCCGGCGCATCAATGATTACCTTCCACGTTGAAGCTTCAGAGCACATCGATCGCACTCTACAGCTAATCAAAGAGCACGGCTGTAAAGCGGGTGTGGTTCTTAACCCTGCAACGCCGCTTTCTTGCTTAGATTACATCCTAGACAAAGTAGACATGATTCTACTGATGTCTGTGAACCCAGGCTTCGGCGGTCAATCTTTCATTCCGCACACGCTAGATAAACTACGTGCTGTTCGTAAGCTGATTGATGAGTCAGGCCGTGACATTCGCCTTGAGATTGATGGCGGCGTGAAGGTTGATAACATCCGTGAAATCGCAGAAGCGGGCGCAGATATGTTCGTTGCGGGTTCAGCTATCTTCAATCAACCAGATTACAAAGAAGTGATTGATGAGATGCGTGCAGAGCTTGCAAAAGTAAACGCATAATCGTAAAACTACAGATAGATTGAATATTAAGGGGCTAATTTGCCCCTTTTTTACGTCTTATAGCTCAACTCATAAGACGAACATAATAAATAGGAAAGTAAGATGTCATTAAGCTCAATAAAACTGATCGCCTTTGATTTGGATGGAACCTTGTTAGACAGCGTGCCTGATTTGGCCGTTGCTGCTGACCAAGCTTGTCAGGAGTTGGGCTTCCCTTCAGTGAGTGAAGAACAAGTTCGCGACTATGTTGGCAATGGTGCTGACGTGCTTATCGGGCGTTCACTCAGCCGTAACCTAACTGTTGATCCAAGCCTAGATCCTGAGCTGCTGAAGAAAGCACGCATCTTGTTTGATGATTTCTACGAGCAGGGCGGCCACAAGCTGAGCCACCTTTACCCATCAGTAAAAGAGACGCTGGCAGAGCTGCATAATGCGGGTTTCACTATGGCGCTTGTGACCAACAAACCATCGAAGTTTGTACCCGACGTTCTGGCGCAACACGGTATCGATAAGTACTTTGTTGATGTTTTAGGCGGCGACTCTTTCCCAGAGAAAAAACCGAATCCAGTAGCGCTGAACTGGTTGCTAGAAAAGCACAACGTTAAAGCGGAAGAGATGTTGATGGTTGGTGATTCAAGCAACGACATTAAAGCGGCTAAGAATGCAGGTTGTCACTCGTTTGGTCTGACTTACGGTTATAACCACGGCGAGCCGATTTCAGCATCAAACCCTGACTATGTCGCGGATAACGTCGCGCAATTACTAGATGTCGTTCTAGTTTCAGCATAAAGCGGACAAAAGTTAGCTAACCTACTGGCAAAATACTTATCAATGAGTACACTGGATGAGCCGTACAGAAGAGCTGTGCGGCTTTTCTATATTTAAGTTAAGAAGCTAAGCGTTCAATAAACTTAGCGAATAAGCAAAGGAATTAAAACCATGAGCAAGCCCATCGTATTGAGTGGTGTTCAACCATCTGGTGAACTAAGTATCGGTAACTACTTGGGTGCTCTACGTCAATGGCAACAGATGCAAGATGATTACGATTGCCAATACTGTGTTGTAGACCTTCACGCAATTACGGTTCGCCAAGATCCGAAAGCACTGCATGAAGCGACTCTAGACGCACTAGCAATCTGTCTTGCTGTCGGTGTTGATCCAAAGAAGAGCACGCTATTTGTTCAGTCACACGTACCAGAGCATGCTCAACTTGGTTGGCTTCTTAACTGTTACACACAAATGGGTGAACTGAGCCGTATGACTCAGTTTAAAGATAAGTCTGCACGTCACTCAAACGACGTAAACGTAGGCCTATACGACTACCCAGTGTTGATGGCTGCAGACATCCTGCTTTACGGTGCTCACCAAGTACCTGTAGGTAGCGACCAGAAACAACACCTAGAGCTAGCGCGTGATATCGCAACTCGCTTCAACAACATCTACGGTCCTGAAACGCCAATCTTCCAAGTACCAGAACCTTACATTCCAACAGTGAATGCACGTGTAATGAGCCTGCAAGACGCGACGAAGAAGATGTCTAAGTCAGACGACAACCGTAAGAACGTGATTACTCTGCTAGAAGAGCCTAAGTCGATCATCAAGAAGATCAACAAAGCGCAAACCGATGCAGAAACACCACCACGCATTGCTCACGATTGGGAAAACAAAGCGGGTATCTCTAACCTAATGGGTCTGTACTCTGCAGCGACGGGTAAAACGTTCGAAGAGATCGAAGCGCAGTACCAAGGCGTTGAAATGTACGGTCCGTTCAAGAAAGACGTAGGCGCAGCATTGGTTGAGATGCTTGAGCCGATTCAAGCTGAATATCACCGTATCCGTGCTGACCGTGCCTACATGGACGCAGTAATGAAAGCCGGTGCTGAAAAAGCCTCTGAACGTGCTGCAGTGACACTGAAAAAAGCATACGAAGCAGTAGGTTTTGTTACTCGCCCATAGGGTGAACTAACACAACTCGCTTGAGAATTTGAGCCCAAAGTAGCTGTTGTTTACTTTGGGCTTTTTCATGCCCATTCCATTTGCCTTCCTCGAAACCCCCTTGTTTGAATTGATAATTTACCCAGTATTTAGCTAGCATATCCATCGCTGTAATGCTGTGCAGATGATCTTATTTGGTACCCTCAAGCTTTATAAAATCACACTCGTTTCTATATATGTTGGAAATATATAACGTGCCAAACAATTGATGATTCCAAAGTGATAAGTTCCTCATTTTCTTGCCAACTGACTTATTCCTTTCATAAATAAACCTGATAGTTACCACAAAATACATGACTGCCCATAGATGGCAGTGACTATAACTCGATGAACTCAGGTGAAACGGATGGCTCTTTTACACAAACCTTCATTGCTAGCAGTGGCAATTGGTAGCTTGTTAACTACAAGCGCACACGCTGATTTGTTTATTTCACAATATGTGGAAGGCGGCAGCTATAACAAAGCGGTTGAGATTGCCAATAGTGGCGATAGCAGCATTAGTTTAGATGGTTACTCATTGGCGAAATCTGCCAATGGCAACGGATCATGGGGTGCCACTTTACCTTTAGATGGACACGTTTTAGCACCCGGTGAAGTACTCGTGGTCGCACATTCTAGTGCGAGTGATGAGATTAAAGCTCAAGCTGACATCATTAATGCCTCTATCGCCAATCATAATGGTGACGACCCGCTGGCTATCTTGAATTCAGACGGCTCGGTACATGATGTTGTTGGTTTGATGGGCGATGTGGACTGGGGCAAAGATGTTACTTTGGTTCGTGCGACACAAACACCTTCTGCGACGTTTGATGCTTCACAATGGGTATCGCTACCAAAAGACAGCATTGAAGGCCTAGGTTCACTAGACAGCGTTGAACTGCCAGAAGCGTTCACTTGTACACAAGATGGCTCTGACCCAGTATTCACCACCATTCAAGAAATCCAAGGTGAGGGCGCTACATCGCCATTCATCGATGGCTACCCATACATCACCGACGATGAATATTTCGTAAAAGGTGTGGTAAGTGCGGTAACAACAGGCCTAACTAAAGGCTTCTACCTGCAAGCACTTGAGGATGATTTCAACTCAAGCACTTCTGAGGGTCTATTTATTCATACCAACCAGTCGAGCTCAGAGCTAGTAGCCGGTGATGTAGTGTGTGTGAAAGGCAAGGTTCAAGAATACTACAGCCACACTCAGCTGAAAGTAGAAAACAACCAATGGCTAAAACAGGGCGAGCAGCAGGCACCTGAAGCTACGGCGATTGAAGTGCTAGACAGTGACGAGAACTTCGCTGCAACGCTTGAACGCTACGAAGGCATGTTGGTGAAAACAACCGAAGCGCTTGATATGCGTGTGACGCGTGCCTTTGGTTATGACTACGCAGGTCGTCGTAACAACATGGTACTGGCGCATGAGCGTATTAACATGCAGCCGAACCAGCTTTTCGCCGCGGGATCTGACGAAGCGAAGCAGCAAACTGAAGACAACGCAGACCGCCGTCTTTTCGTTGAAACCGATCAAAAAGCGGCTGATGGACAAGTCCCTTTCTACCCAGATTTTGGCCGCACTGATATCGACCAAGATGGTTCAACAGAAGATTACATCCGCATTGATGACACCATTGTTGGCCTAGAAGGCGTGCTGACTTACAGCTACGGTGAGTACCGTTTAATTGCGACTAACCAGATCTCGGCTGAAAACTATGTGCGTAACGATCCGCGTACCGACAAACCAGACATGGATGAAGGCGACCTACGTATTGCGACCTTCAACGTATTGAACTACTTCAACTCTCCATTTGGTGGCGACGCGAATCAGCACGGCAATAACCGTGGCGCGAACACCATCACTGAGTTTGAGATGCAGCAAGAGAAGATTGTGAACGCGATTCTTCGCTTAGATGCAGACATCATTGGCTTGATGGAAATTGAGAACAATGGCTTTGGTGAAGGCTCTGCCATTCAGCAACTTGTAAACCAACTGAATGATCGCATTGAGCGTAAGAAAGACCGTTATACCTTTGTGGCTGTCGACTCGAACGAAGACGGCGTAACCGACGAGATGGACTCTATTGGTACTGACGTTATCACAACGGGTGTTATCTACCGTAAGAAGGTGGTTAAGCTTAAAGACAGCCGTGTTATCGCGATGCCAAGCCAACAAGCACCAGAGGTGTTAGACGATTCAGGCAAGGTGATTGAAGACGGTAAGAACTACCAACGTGACTCATTGGCGCCAACCTTTAAAGTTAAAGGCACCAAAGAGAAACTCACCGTAGCGATCAACCACTTTAAATCGAAAGGCTCTAAGTGTTGGGAAGATGCTGCTCCGATTGAGCAGGGCGGCCAAGGCGGCGTTGATGCCGATAAGCAAGGTTCATGTGAGAACTTCCGTGTTGCTGCGGCGGTTGCATTAGGTGAAGCGCTCGATGGCATCAAAGGTCACAAAGTGATCCTGGGTGATATGAACTCGTACGGCATGGAAGATCCAATGCTGGTGCTAACCGATTACTCGGAAGAGAAATACGGCAAGCAGATCAAAGCAGCTCGTAATACCTACATTGATGGTGTTGAGCAGTTTGGTGATAGCGGTGCGGTGATTACGAAGAACTACGGTTATATCAATGCTGTGGCTCAAAAGCACCCAGACAGCTGGAGCTACTCATACAATGATGAAGTTGGCGCTCTAGACCACCTGCTGATCAGCGAAAGCCTGAAAGATAGGGTTGTCGATGCTACCGATTGGCACATCAATGGTGGTGAGTCGACGTTGTTTGACTACAACGAAGAGTACAAAGGTGACCTACCTAAGTACCAAGATCACTTCCGTTCATCGGATCATGATCCTGCCGTTCTTGAGCTAAGAGTAGGCGGTTCATTTGGCTTCGGTGCTCTTATGTCACTATTTGGCTTAGCAATGTGGCGTCGTCGTAAGTAGCTCAATCACAAATAGATTGGCTTGCCATACAAGTAAGCCAATTCAGATAACTTAGGGCTATCTGTAAACAATTAAGGTCAACTTAGGTTGGCCTTAATTATTGGCGAAATGCAGTTTCCACTTGCCTTTCGCCATGGGTATTGCACAATACCGCCCCTATATCTCTCAATCATTTAGTATTTAGCAAACGATTTCGACCCATGTTACTTATCATCGATAACTACGACTCTTTTACCTATAACTTGTATCAGTATTTCTGTGAGTTAGGGGTCACTGTGAAAGTTGTTCGCAACGATGAGATTGATATTGCGGGTATAGAATCGCTGAGCCCTAGCCATCTTGTTATCTCTCCGGGTCCTTGTACGCCGAATGATGCGGGAATCTCTCTGCAAGTCATTGAGCACTTCGTGGGTAAGTTGCCGATCTTAGGTGTGTGTCTTGGTCATCAAGCCATTGCTCAAGTCTTTGGTGGTGAAGTGGTGAGAGCCAGACAAGTGATGCATGGTAAAACCTCTCCGATCCGTCATAACGGTAAGAGCGTTTTTCAAGGTCTCAATAATCCTCTGACTGTGACTCGTTACCACTCTTTAGTGGTGAAAAATGGTACGCTCCCTGACTGCTTTGAACTCACTTCTTGGACAGAATTTGAAGATGGCAGTATGGATGAGATCATGGGTTATCAACACAAAACCTTGCCGATTGATGCCGTCCAATTTCACCCTGAATCGATTAAAACAGAGCAAGGACACCAGCTTCTTGCTAACTTCTTAGCGCGTTGAGTGTTTAAATTTGGCTTTTCATTCGTTCAAATAAGCCAGTTAAACGTATTACCTCGTTCGTTAAGCGTTTTAATTCGGGCGCGCCGCGTCTTCATCCCTCTGACGCCGATCACTTTTTATAACATTTCTCCCTCTTCAGGCTAAGTTTTTAGTCTATGCAATATTATTCGCCTTATTTCCTCTCGAACCCCTTATACCGCTGTACCAGTAAGGCTTTGCTGTTGATGGATAGACGTTTAGTTAAAAAAAGCTTCATAAAACAGATTGTTTGATGCATAAATAGTCATAGGTAGTGACGTTTAGCTGGTTGTTAGGGATGGCTAAAGAATAATCTACTATTGAAAAGGTTAATTAAATGTAAATATAATGCTGCAGCGGGATTATGGCGGGACAAAATATCTTTATCTCACTTATGAACCATTACGCTTATTTGCGAAGCTTGCGGTATCGAGAAGGAATGTACGATGACAGTGGAAAATAATGTAGAACGTAGTCTTTTTAATGAGGTGATGGTGCCTTGTTATAACCCAATGGAAATGATCCCGGTAAAAGGGGAAGGCGCACGCGTTTGGGACCAACAAGGCCGAGAGTATATCGACTTTGCTGGCGGTATCGCTGTGAGCTGCTTGGGTCACTGTCACCCAGCAATGGTGAATGCCGTTACTGAGCAAGCAAACAAGATTTGGCATCTGAGTAACGTGATGACCAACGAACCTGCACTGCGTCTAGCGAAGAAGCTAACCGACGTATGTTTTGCAGAAAAAGTATTTTTTGCCAACTCTGGCGCAGAAGCGAATGAAGCAGCATTGAAGTTGGCTCGTCGTTGGGCGGCAGATGTTCATGGCCCTGAGAAATCTGAAATCATTGCATTCAAACAAGGTTTCCATGGTCGTACTTTCTTTACTGTAACTGTAGGTGGTCAAGAAGCTTATTCTGACGGCTTCGGTCCTAAACCGGGCGATGTAACTCACCTGCCTTACAATGATATTGCCGCGCTAGAAGCGCACATCTCTGATCGCACATGTGCAATCATGATGGAACCTCTGCAAGGTGAGGGTGGCATCATCTCTCCAACCTCTGAGTTTGTGAACACGGTTCGTGAGCTGTGTGACAAGCACAATGCGCTGCTTATTTTTGATGAAGTGCAAACAGGTAATGGCCGTACGGGCAATTTTTATGCGTATCAAGGCCTAGGTGTGACACCTGATATCTTAAGTACAGCAAAATCACTCGGTGGTGGTTTCCCTATCGGCGCGATGCTAACAACGACTGAACTCGCGACACACCTAAAAGTCGGTACGCACGGTTCAACATACGGCGGTAACCCACTAGCGTGTGCCGTTGCTGAAGCGGTTGTTGACGTCGTTAGCCAACCAGAAACCTTAGCTGGCGTAAAAGAGCGTGAAGCGCTGTTTCGTGACGGCTTAGCTAAGATTAATGACAAATATCAAATATTCAGTGAAGTTCGTGGTAAAGGCCTATTGTTAGGCGCTGCACTAAATGACGAGTGGCAAGGACGTGCACGTGACGTATTAGTAGCGGCAGGCGAACAAGGCTTGATGGTACTGGTTGCGGGTGCAAACGTGGTTCGTTTTACGCCATCACTGGTTATTACTACACAAGAAATTGAAGAAGGCTTATCAAAACTAGACAAAGCAATCGCTACGCTAGTTTAGCCTAAGCGGCGTCATAGGAATGATCGCCATTAGAGCGATCCCATGACGTTTTGCTAAAGGCCCAAGCTTCTGGTTTTGGGCCTATTTTGCATCTGGAGGGAATATTGATGCTAGTTGTTCGCCCAATTAAACTATCTGATTACGACGCGTTGCATACCTGCGCTGTTGAGTCAGGACATGGATTCACATCTCTTCCGGTTAACGAAGAACTGTTAACCAATCGTATTACTCACTCTGAATACAGCTTCGCGAAACAAGGCGTGACCGAACCCGGTGATGAAGGCTATCTAATGGTGGGTTTCGACGCTGAAACTGGCGAAGTTGCTGGTACAACGGGTATCGAAGCTTCCATTGGCTGGGATGTGCCTTTTTACTCGTACCACATCAGTAAAGTGGTTCACTCTTCACAGCGCCTAAAAGTGAATAACGTGGTTAAGCTGTTGACGTTTGGTAATAACTACACAGGCTGCAGCGAAATTTGTACGCTGTTCTTACGTCCTGATTACCGCAAAGGCTTAAACGGTCGACTGATGTCTAAGTGTCGTTTCCTACTGATGGCTGAGCACCCAGAGCGTTTCTCAAAAACGATCTTTGCTGAGATGCGTGGTGTATCAGATGCGGAAGGCAATTCTCCTTTCTGGCAATGGCTGCAAGAACATTTCTTCTCGATTGACTTCACGCTTGCCGATTACCTAACCGGTATTGGTAAGAAAGGCTTCATTGCTGACCTAATGCCTAAGCTACCTATCTACGTGAACCTACTGAGCAAAGAAGCTCAAGCGGTGATCGGAGAGGTACATGACAATACGCGCCCTGCACTTAAGTTGCTGGAACGTGAAGGTTTCACCAACCGTGGTTATGTCGACATCTTTGATGCAGGCCCAACGGTTGAGTGTGATCTAAGAAACATCGAATCTGTGCGTCACTCAATTCGAGCACAGGTTCAAATTGCAGAGCACTCTAGCTCTAAAGACTTCCTAATTGGTAATACCTCGTTTGAGAACTTCCGCGCAGTAGCCGCGAAAGGTGCGTATGACCAAGCAAGCGACACAGTGATTTTATCATCTGAAGTAGCGAGCGCTCTTGAAGTAAAAGAAGGCGAATTCGTTCGCATGTTGGCTCAGTAAGAGCGGCGATTATCTGTCGAAGATTTTAAGGATAGAAGTATGACTCAGTGGATAGCAGGACAGTGGGTGGCAGGTCAAGGTGACGCCATGACATCAGTAAGCCCATACAACAATGAAGTAGTGTGGCAGGGTGATAGCGCAACACCAGCGCAGGTTGAATCTGCAGTAGCAGCAGCTCGTGAAGCCTTCTTGGTTTGGAAAAAATTGAGCTTTGCAGAGCGTGAAGCGATCGTGTTGAACTTTGCTGAGAAGGTAAAAGAGAACAGCGAAGAGATTGCACAGATTATTGCAAAAGAGACGGGTAAACCGATTTGGGAAACTCGCACTGAAGCGGGCGCGATGGCAGGCAAGATCGCCATCTCTATCCGTGCTTACCACGAGCGTACAGGTGAAGCTTCACGTGAAGCGGCTGGCAACCAAATTGTACTTCGTCACCGTCCATTAGGCGTGATGGCAGTATTTGGCCCTTATAACTTCCCTGGTCACCTACCAAACGGTCATATTGTTCCTGCACTGCTATCGGGTAATACCGTGGTATTTAAGCCTTCAGAGCAGACACCTTGGACGGGTGAGTTTACGATGAAACTATGGCAAGAAGCGGGCCTTCCAGCTGGCGTAATCAACCTAGTACAAGGCGCTAAAGAGACAGGTATCGCACTAGCCGATGCTAAAGGTCTTGATGGCGTGCTGTTCACAGGTAGTGCAAATACCGGTCATATCCTTCACCGTCAATTCGCGGGCCAACCGGGCAAGATGCTGGCACTAGAGATGGGTGGCAATAACCCTATGGTGATCAGTGACCAATATGGTGACGCAGACGCAACGGTTTATACGATTATCCAATCGGCTTTCATCAGTGCAGGTCAACGTTGTACATGTGCTCGTCGTTTGTATGTTCCTGTTGGCGAGAAGGGGGATCTGCTACTCGATAAGCTGGTCGCAGCGACGCAAAAGATTCGTGTTGATCAGCCATTCGCTGAACCAGCACCCTTCATGGGTCCTCAGATCTCTGAAGCGGCGGCTAAGTTCATTCTGGACGCGCAAGCGAATCTACAATCGTTAGGCGGCGTCAGCCTAGTAGAAGCAAAAGCGGGTCAAGCGGCATTCGTAACCCCGGGTATTATCGATGCAACCAACATTGCTGAACTGCCGGATGAAGAGTACTTCGGTCCATTGCTACAAGTTGTTCGTTACCAGTCACTAGAGCAAGCGGTTGAGTTAGCGAACGACACTCGTTTTGGTTTGTCTGCGGGTCTTGTATCAACAGATGATTCTGAATGGGAATACTTCGTTGACCATATCCGTGCGGGTATTGTTAACCGTAACCGTCAGCTAACAGGCGCAAGTGGTGATGCACCATTTGGTGGTCCGGGTGCTTCAGGCAACCTACGCCCAAGTGCTTACTATGCGGCGGACTACTGTGCTTATCCTATGGCTTCAATGGAAGGCGGTGAAACTCAACTTCCAGCAACGTTTAGCCCGGGTATTGAGCTTTAATTTAGGCTAATGAGTCTTAGGCTCATGCGTTAAGCTTGAAATAGGGAAGTGGTGTTATCGCTTTCCTTTTCCATCACGTCCGACACCTAGATTGGGCGGTAGATAATAATAGAAAAAGTATGTCACAGGCTGATGGCTGCTGACTCTGTGTCTCAGCCTCTCCCTCTCTTATCCAAATTACTAGCTTGCTAGAACCATTGACAAGGAGTCACCATGACGCCCGATCTACTCTTTAAATCACTTTGGGACGATTACATTCACAGGCTTTGTCCATCGGCTGAGAAAGTGCATCACTTGCTGAAAGAAGACGAAGCGCTGATTAATGATCACATTGCATTGCGTACTTTCAATGTTGCTCCTTTGGGTATTGAAACATTAGCGAAGCCTTTCCTAGAGTTAGGCTATAAGGCGTGTGGCGACTACTTGTTTGAGAGCAAGAAGTTGGTGGCTAAGCATTACGAGCACCCAGATCCAAAACAACCAAAAGTGTTCATTAGTGAGTTGAAGGTAGAAGAGTGTTCAAGTGACTTGCAACAGATTGTTGCTAAGTTGGTTGAGCAAGTGGACTCAAGTAAGCTTCAAGGTCATGAGTTCTTGTTTGGTGGTCGTCTTTGGGATTTGAGCTTCGCTGACTTCCAAGTACTAGCGAAAGAGAGCGAATACGCGTCTTGGCTCGCGGCTCATGGATATGGTGCAAACCACTTTACGGTGAGTGTGAACCAGCTAAATGAATTTGATGAAGTGCAGGCGGTGAATGACTACCTGAGCGAGTCAGGCTTCACGATCAATGCATCTGGCGGTCAGGTTAAAGGCTCTCCAGAGGTCTTATTAGAGCAATCATCAACAATGGCAGACAAAGTCCCAGTTTCATTTGTTGAAGGCAATGAGATGATTCCTGGCGGCTTCTATGAGTTCGCTAAGCGTTATGCGATGGTCAACGGTGAGCTTTACACAGGTTTTGTTGCAGCATCAGCTGACAAAATTTTTGAGAGCACCAACGGTTAACAAAAGGTACGAGCACGGACTTTGTCCTAGAGATTCGAGTACGCTTCGCTTCGAGGAAGTTTACAAATAGGATTCTGTGAGTTTTTATCGTATCTCGCATCTGCTCTCTGGGTCTTCAGAAAACAAAAAAGCCACCAAATTCGCATTTGGTGGCTTTCAAATTTTTGGCTCAGTTAATCGAGATTAACGAGTGCCATATACCACGATAGTTTTACCGTGTGCAGAAATTAGGTTCTGCTCTTCTAGCATCTTCAAGATACGACCAACTGTCTCACGAGAACAACCAACAATCTGGCCAATCTCTTGGCGAGTGATCTTGATTTGCATGCCGTCAGGGTGAGTCATTGCATCTGGTTGTTTTGCTAGGTTTAGTAGCGTTTGTGCGATACGACCAGTTACGTCAAGGAACGCTAAGTCACCAACTTTTTGGCTAGTTACTTGTAGACGGTTTGCCATTTGCGCTGATAGACGCATTAGGATGTCTGGGTTCACTTGGATAAGTTGACGGAATTTCTTGAAAGAAATTTCAGCTACTTCACAAGGAGATTTTGCACGAACCCAAGCTGTACGCTCTTGGTCTTCTTCGAATAAGCCTAGCTCACCGATGAAGTCGCCTTGGTTTAGGTAAGAAAGAATCATTTCCTTACCTTCTTCGTCTTTGATAAGAACTGCCACAGAACCTTTAACAATGTAGTACAAGGTTTCTGCCTTTTCACCAGCATGAATCAAAGTACTTTTTGATGGGTACTTATGAATATGACAGTGTGAAAGGAACCACTCTAATGTTGGATCGGTTTGAGGTTTACCTAGAACCATAATATCTCACTTCCTCTGCAGGGTATGCTTGCCGCTTTCCGTATTTTAGCTAAGCCTGGATTGACTTGTAGGATAAGAGCACTCGTTGAGCGCTGCAAGCTATCTTGTGTTTCGTTTAAGAATAGTATCCTTTTTCAGGTACTATTTCTTGATTTTAATCGTGACCAAGCTACGATTTTTTACGCAAAATTGTGCACATGATCACGGTATGAAAAGTAATCAACCAGAATGGTGCTCTGTTAACCAATTTTTCCGGTTTCGATGAGTTGTTGTAGGATCGGCCTTACAATGAGCTCCATAGCAAAACTCATCTTCCCTCCTGGTACCACAAGCGTGTTGTGGCGAGACATAAATGAGCCATCAATCATAGCTAAAAGGTAAGGGAAATCGACGTTTTTGATGCCGCGCAAACGTATAACAACGAAGCTTTCGTCTAAACTTGGGATCCCTTTAGCGTTGAGAGGGTTTGATGTGTCTACCGTTGGAACACGCTGAAAGTTGATGTGAGTACGCGAAAACTGAGGAGTAATGTAGTTAAGGTAATCATCCATCGAGCGAACAATCGAGTCCATTACTGCTTCACGAGAATGACCACGATCGCGTGTGTCGCGAACGAATTTCTGGATCCATTCTAAGTTGACGATAGGTACCATGCCGATCAGCAAGTCGACGTGTTGAGAAACATTGATATCGCCATCAACCACACCGCCGTGCAGGCCTTCGTAAAACATCACATCTGAATTTTCTGGGATCTCTTGCCATGGCGTAAAGGTGCCTGGCATTTGATTGTAAGGAACGGCTTCATCGAATGTGTGCAGGTAGCTACGTACCTTGCCTGTACCTTCGTTACCGTATTTACGGAAGAACTCTTCTAGCGCACCAAAATCGTTGGCTTGTGGACCAAAGTAGCTGATGTGCTTACCTTGCTCGCGCGCTTTACGGATCTCGACATCCATCTCTGGGCGAGTGAAGCGATGGAAACTATCTCCTTCAACCCAAGCTGCCTTCACGTCCATCATATTGAACATTTTACGGAAGGCTTCTGAGGTGGTGGTGGTGCCGGCTCCAGATGAACCCGTCACCGCAATAATTGGATGTTTAGCGGACATGACAACCCTTGTCTTTTGAGTAACTTACTTGTTAGCAATCGTTTACCACTATAACACGGCTCCTTTATGAGCGCAGCTTAGAAGCGTTTTGTGACTTGAATATCAACGGTTTCATGGAGCTCAGAAAACACAATGCTGACTTCTCCTGAAGCTAATTGATGTTTCACTTGATCAATCTTGTTTTGCAGTGAAACCTCTACGTCTCCGTAGTCTGTGCCTTCACGCAGCACGAACTCTTTGATGAGGTTTTCCAGTGTCTCTGGCGCAATGTCTTGCCATGGGATGATCATAAATACTTCTCTCTTTTATGTTCATAAATAGGTTTATTGATGTGTTGATTACTGCGTCTAGTGACGTCTACCACTCAGTCCTTAAAAAGGCTCGGTCATTATGCCGAATCTTGGATACTTTCATAGTAGGCTGGCAATGCTTCTTCTAGCCAAAACCTGGGCTTGAGCGTGCTACCGGTAATGAACCCCACATGGCCACCTTTCTGAAACAAGCGATAATCAATATTGTCTGGTAGTACGAATTTTGGAATAACATCATCAGTCATGAAAGGATCGTCTTTAGCATGAATGATCTGAGTCGGTAGCTTAATCTTATTCAGTTTTGGAAGCGCTGAACATTGAGCATAGTAGTCTTGAGCATTCTTAAATCCATGCAGAGGCGCAGTGATCCTTTCATCAAACTCATACAGTTTGTCTATTTTTTTGATGGTTTCAGCGGAGATACCTATTTTTTCTTGTAACAGCTTAACCTTTTTCAAGGCATTCGATTTGAGTGAGTTGAGCAGGTATTTTTTATAGAGCCTAGAGAAGCCTCTTTCAATACGACTGGAGCAGCAAGCTAAATCAAAAGGAGCAGAAACTATCGTTGCCGCCGACAGTAATGGGTCGTCCGCATACTCAGCCAAGTAGTTCGCCAGCATGTTTCCGCCTAGAGATATACCAACCGCAACCTTTGGGTTATTGGGAAATTGCGCGTGTAAGTGTCGTAGAAAGAAACGAGCATCTTCTACTTCTCCTGAATGGTACGCGCGAGCCAAGCGATTCGGTTTTCCGCTGCATCCTCTAAAGTGCATCATCACGGATAACCAACCATCTTTAGCAAACGCATTCATCAGTCCATTGGCGTAAGGGCTTTCAAAGCTGCCTTCCAAACCGTGGAATAGAACGAAAATGGGCTTATTATTCGCATCTCCTCTGCTTTTATTATCACTATTGGGGCTATCTCCCTTCGGGTCCTCGCTCCATGCAAGGTCGAGGAAATCACCGTCGGGAGTTTCTAAGGTTTGCCATTGAGGATCAAATAACGCCTGCTTTCTAATAAACCGTGGCACTAAGGTTTGTAAGTGCGGGTTAGAGAGACCAGCCGCTGCGGTAAATATTGTCATAAAACAGTCCATGCTTCTTTTATGGGCTTTGATAAAGTGTTGAGCTTTTAGTGAAACGCCCATGTTTTTATTTGAGCTTGGTTGATTCTCGGCATAAGCGCAAGAGTTTCACTCATACAGGTTACAAAACAGGTTGTAGGTAACTGGTTGAATACTATCGAGGTTAAGCTCTATATATTGCTAATAATCCGAGCCACCATCGCGTGAACACGAAGAACGATAGTCCCCAATAAGCTTGGATCTTGATCTAACAAAAGGAAAAGGGAATGCCTTAGGGCTGAGGGGCTGGTTCAGAAAAAGCAACATAGAGGTTTTCTGCCCCTAATAATCGACAGTATTGAAAAGCGAGAGGCGCTTGTTGGTTTGCGAAAAGCTGAAGAGAGTTTATGTAGTCGACGAGATCAGATTGTTGTTGTTTCTCTAGTTGTAATTCGAACTGTAAGGCTTCACGGTAGAGTGAATCAACAACGTGTGCTTTGAGATGCTTACGTAGCTCTCGATAACTATGAAGCAGGGTTTCAGAGCGGCTCAAGCACTGTTGAACTTTGTGCCACTCTTCTTCGGCAAAAGACAATTGCTGCTCATCAAGCCATTTGAGCAGCAGCAGTAGATTGACGTTGCCGTGAAACTGGTTTTGTAAAGCTAGGCACGCATCCTTTACACCACGCACACTGTAATACTGAAGGCTAAATTGCCATAGTCGTTCCAGTGTTAGTGATATTGGGGCGTGCTCTGGGCTCATAAGCTATCCATATCCTGTTCCATCTGCTCAAGCTCTTCTTGAGTGGACATCCAATCCATTTCAACTTCTTCTAGCTGTGATTTACTGCTCGCTTGGAGAGCGAGTACTTTATTCAGTTTAGCCTTATTTTCAGCTTCATACAGTGAAGTGTCGGATAATTCTTGCTCGGCTTCTTCAAGAGCCAACGTTAATTTATCCATCTGCTTTTCAAATTGAGTGAGCTTTTTACGAAGTGGTGCCGTCAGTTTACGGAACTCGGCTTCTTTTCGTTTCTGCTCTTTTTTCGCTGCTGCACTGTTGGCGCCGTCTTTTGCTGGTGCCAATGCTTGTGCTTCTTTGCGCTCAACTTTCTGCTGTTCGGTTAGCCACTTGTAGTAATCGCTTAAGTCACCATCAAACGGTGCTACTTGGCGGTCGTGTACAAGGTATAAATCATCGGTAGTCGCACGCAGTAGGTAACGGTCGTGCGATACGATAACCATTGCGCCTTCAAATGTCTGCAGGGCAAAAGTCAGCGCTTGACGCATGTCGAGATCCAAGTGGTTGGTTGGTTCATCGAGTAGCAACAGGTTTGGTTTTTGCCATACCAGTAGCGCTAATACTAAACGCGCTTTTTCACCACCTGAGAAGGGTGCTACTTTATCAAGTGCTTTTTCACCTTGGAAACCGAAGCTACCTAGGTAATCACGCAATTGTTGCTCGGTGTGTTTAGGGGCAATCTGCATCATGTGCTGCAGCGGTGTTTCTTCTGGGTGCAACGTTTCTAACTGGTGCTGTGCAAAGTAACCAATCTTAACGCCTTGCGAATAACTCAGTTCACCGCCTTGCTGTTTCAGTTCGCCAGAAAGCAGTTTAATCAGTGTTGATTTACCAGCGCCATTTCGGCCAAGCAAACCAATACGACTGCCCGGTACTAGGTTCAAGCGAATCTTTTCTAGAATCAGATTGTCATCATAGCCCGCTGATACTTCATCCATCATCATGATTGGGTTTGGTAGTGCGTCTGGTTCTCTAAATTCAAAGCTGAATGGGTTATCAAACTGAGCAGGCAGCACTTGTTCCATTTTCTCTAGCGCTTTAATACGGCTTTGCGCTTGGCGAGCCTTTGAAGCTTTGTAACGGAAACGGTCAATGTAGCTCTGCATGTGAGACATCTGTTTCTGCTGCTTTTGGTACATCGCTTGTTGCAGAATCAGTTTTTGCGCTCGTTGGGTTTCGAACGATGAGTAGTTACCCGTGTACTCATTGAGCTGTTGGTTTTCAACGTGCACGATGCGGTTGACGATAGGGTCTAAGAAGTCTCTATCGTGCGAGATAAGCACTAGCGTGCCAGGGTAGCTTTGTAACCAACGCTCTAGCCACATTACTGCGTCTAAATCCAAGTGGTTGGTAGGCTCATCGAGTAGCAGTAGGTCACTGCGACACAGTAGGGCTTGCGCTAGGTTCAAACGCATACGCCAACCACCTGAGAATTGAGTCAGGTTCCATGTCATTTGTTCTTGGCTAAAGCCTAGGCCATCCAGTAACTCGGCAGCACGTGCCTTTATGCTGTAACCACCAATGGTTTCAATCTTGCCGTGGATCTCTGCTACCAATGTGCCATTGTCGGCTTGTTCAGCTTTCTCTAGTTGATCTTCAAGGCCGCGGTATTCACGGTCACCATCAATCACGTATTCAATTGCTGTTCTTTCTAATGCAGGGGTTTCTTGAGCAACCCAAGCCATTTCCCAATGGGCAGGTTTGCTGAATGAGCCCGCATCAATAGACAGTTCGTCCTTAATTAAGGCGAATAGCGTAGATTTACCACAGCCGTTTTTACCAACCAAACCGATCTTGTCGCCAGGGTGAAAAGTCGCAGATGCTTGGTCGAGGAGTGGCTTACCGCCGCGTAGCAATTGAATATCAGAGAAAGTAATCATAATTGAAATAGCATAGAAATTAGAGGTGAACAGACGCCTGCATAGTAGGCTGAAACCAGATAAAAGTCGATCACAATGCAATTTGCGTTATGATGCCAATAACATATTAATAACTTTTGCTTAAATTCTTGTGGCCTTGCCACCGTTTAGCCCTCAAAGGAATGTTTCAAAGGAATGAGTAATACTCCCTCGACAGACAAAGTCGTGCCAAAGGTGTTGATCATCTACGCGCACCCAGAGCCGCAAACCTCTATTGCTAACCAGATGATGGTTAAGAAGGTAGAGTCGCTCGGTCATGTCAAAGTTCATGATCTCTACGCCATCTACCCTGACTTCTTTATTGATGTGCCTTATGAGCATGAATTGCTCCTTCAGTACGATGTGATCGTGTTTCAGCATCCTCTGTTCATGTATTCCTGTCCTTCATTGTTAAAAGAGTGGTTTGATCGCGTGTTAGGCAAGGGCTTTGCTTTTGGTGAGCAAAGTGCGCTTAAAGGCAAACACTGGCGCAGTGTGATTACTACCGGTGGTAAAGAAGAGGCGTTTGGTGCCGCAGGTTATAATAAATATCCATTACAAGAGATCTTGCAACCATTCGAGCTCACCGCTGCTTTGTGTCAAATGAACTGGATATCCCCTTTGGTTTTACACTGGGCACGAAATGTCACCGATATGACGCGTTACCAACACGCCGAAGCGTATCGAAATTGGTTGCGAGACCCGCTACAAGATATAGGAGCAGATGATGGCTCTGACTAATGATTTTCTACAAAGTAGCGTTATATTTTTAGCGGCTGCTGTGGTTGCGGTTCCTATCGCACAGCGCGCCGGTTTGGGTTCAGTACTTGGTTACTTATTAGCGGGCGTGGCAATTGGCCCATGGGGGCTTGGCTTAATCAGTGATGTCGAAGCGATTCTACACTTCTCCGAATTCGGGGTGGTACTGCTGCTCTTCTTGATTGGTCTCGAACTTAATCCGAAAAAACTGTGGCAGATGCGAGCGCCGATTCTAGGACTCGGTGGCGCACAAGTGCTGATCACCACTCTGATTATTACCGCCATCGCCTGTCTATTTGGATTAACTTGGCAAACCAGCCTGGTAATAGGTATGGGTTTAGCGTTGTCTTCGACAGCCATTGCTTTACGCGTTATTGAAGAGCGAGAACTTGGTGGTAAAGAAGCCGGGCAGTCAGGCTTTGCAGTACTGCTTTTCCAAGATATAGCTGTTATCCCTATGTTGGCGATGCTGCCTTTGCTCGCTGGCAATACGGGCGGCAGTTGGGCTGACATGCTGTGGATGCTAGGCGGTGTGATTGGTCTGCTGGTCGGTGGTCACTTCTTGTTGAGGCCACTGTTCCGATACGTAGTGATGAGCGGTGTCCGTGAGCTTTTCACGGTTGCAGCGTTGTTATTGGTGATTGGTATTGCCGTCATCATGCAGCAGATTGGCTTATCGATGGCATTAGGTACTTTCTTGGCGGGCGTCCTTCTGGCTGAAAGTGAATATCGACACGAGCTTGAGATCGCGATTGATCCATTCAAAGGTTTACTGCTTGGTCTGTTCTTTATCTCTGTGGGTATGGCGGTAAACCTAGGTCTACTGGCAGAAAGCCCATTCGCAATACTTATTGCAGTGTCGTCGCTAGTCGTATTGAAAGGTTTGGTGCTGTATGCGCTGGCTCGTATCTTCGGCACTCAAGCTAAAGCACGTAGCCGAATGGCGATGATCCTTAGCCAAGGTGGTGAGTTCGCTTTCGTTATTTTTACTGCGGCGAGTGCTCAAGGCATCTTAAGTGGCGAACAAGTGTCGTTCTTACTGGTGGTTGTGAGCCTTTCTATGGTGACCACGCCATTGATGCTTAAACTGCAAGACCGATTCTTTGCACGTCAGCTTAATCAAATCAGTGAAAGTGCGATGTCTTCGGATGTGGTTGATCGCAGCCCTCGAGTGATTATTGCGGGCTTTGGTCGTTTTGGTCAGATCATTGGTCGTCTGATGTATGCCAACAAGATTCGTATCACTGTCCTTGAAAGTGATGCCAGCCAAATACACATCCTTAGAAAGTTCGGCTACAAGGTGTTTTACGGAGACTCGACTCACCTAGAGCTATTACGCGCAGCCGGTGCTGATAAAGCAGAGGCGATTGTGTTGTGTACTGACTCCCCAGATGAAATCATGAAAACCGTCGATTTATGTAAGCAGCACTTCCCACGCTTAAAGATCTTGGCGCGTGCACGAAGCCGTGTTGAAGCGTATCAACTACTTAACCACGGTGTGAGTAACTATTCGCGTGAAACCTTCCTTGGAGCATTGGATTTAGGTCGTCAAACATTGACTGAACTTGGCATGCATCCATATAAAGCGAAGCGAGCAGAAGCACACTTTAGAAAGTTGGATAATGGTATGCTGAAAGAGTTGCTGCCTCAGCATAACGAAGATGACGAGTTAGCCCAAAGAGCGAAAGAGGCTCGTAAAGAACTTGAAGAGATCTTTGGACACGAGATGGAAAACGATCACCAATCTCGAAACTATTGGCAGTAGCTTGAAGTGATAACTCATGCTTGAGCTTAGAAATAGAGCTTGGGCATAGAAATAACAGACTATAGAACTAACCTAATAATAAACGCGGTCTCTGCTTAACTTATCAATAAAGTGAGTGGGAAGAACCGCGAATCCAGAGTAGTAAAGGATATGAACGTGAAACAGAAAAAACGCTTTATCGCAGGGGCAAGCTGCCCAAGTTGCAACACTCAAGACACACTCCGTTGGTGGATTGAAAATAATATCGAGCTGGTGGAATGTGTCGATTGTGACTTCACAGAACAGCGTAAACCGAAAACTGTAGAGAAATCTGAACACGCGAATCAAGAAATGATCGGTATTTTTAAGCCAGAATGATTGAGTTTCGTTAATTGATCCCCATAATATCTCGGTACAGAATTTTTCCTAAGCTCAACTGTTCGAGCTTAGTCCAAACCTCCTTGGAGCTCTCATGAAAATTGAAAAGAACGTAGTAGTTAGTGTTGCATATCAAGTGAAACTTGAAGATGGCGTAGTAGTTGACCAATCAACTGCAGAAGCTCCACTAGATTACCTTCACGGTCACAACAACCTAATTACAGGTCTTGAAAAAGAGCTTGAAGGCAAAGTAGCTGGCGACAAGTTCTCTGCAACTGTTACTCCAGAAGACGCATACGGCGAACACAACGACGCACTAGTTCAACGTGTTCCTGCTGACGTATTCCAAGGTGTTGAGCAAATCGAAGTTGGCATGCGTTTCCTAGCGGATACTGACCAAGGTCCAATCCCAGTTGAAGTTACTGAAGTAGATGGCGACGAAGTTGTTGTTGATGGTAACCACATGCTAGCTGGCCAAACTCTAACGTTTGACGTTGAAGTTGTAGCGGTTCGTGAAGCGACTGAAGAAGAAGTTCAACACGGTCACGTACACCAAGAAGGCGGCTGTGGCGGTCACGACCACGATCATGACCACGAAGGCGGTTGCTGTGGTGGCGAAGGCCATGACCACGGTGAAGAGAAAAAAGACGGCTGCTGCGGCGGCGGTAGCTGTGGTTCTCACTAATACCGAATTAACGGTTTAGTTTAAGAATCTTGAAAGCCTCCCTTGTGGAGGCTTTTTGCGTTTAGGAGTCTCGCTTTTTGACCTCGCTTTTCTCTACCAAACTAAGTGTCCGCAAATCTAAGCATTCGTAAAAGTTTGGTTTTCGTTATCAGACATCGAACCATGGATGTGGTATTGATAGCACAACATTATAAGACGACGTCAGTGGAGAGTTTGTATGTCACAGCCTTTTTCAATTGCCATTCATGGTGGTGCAGGAACCATCTTGCGCGAGCAAATGAGCTATGAATTAAAAGCGGGTATTACCGAGGCTTTGGAAAAATCGGTTTTGGCTGGTTATCAAATATTGCAATCGGGTGGTGATGCTCTGGATGCGGTAGTGGCATCGGTTAAGGTGATGGAAGACAGCCCGCACTTTAATGCCGGTAGGGGCTCTGTTTTAACGCATGATGAATTTGTTGAGATGGACGCTTCTGTGATGCATGGCCGCGAAATGGATGCAGGTGCTATTGCAGGCGTTCGCCATATCAAAAACCCAATTGAGCTTGCACGTGATGTGATGCGGAAAAGCGACCATGTGTTGCTGATTGGTGAAGGTGCCGAGAAGTTTGCGTTTGAGCATGACTACACCTTTACCGAGCAAGACTACTTCTTTACTGAGCGCCGCTATGACCAACTTCAGTCGATGAAAGAGAAAGGCATCTTTGCTCTGTCTGAAGCGAAATATGATCAGCAGCAAGCTGAGAAATACCCTGACGATAAAAAGTACGGCACGGTTGGTGCGGTCGCATTAGACCAAGCGGGTAACTTAGCGGCAGCAACCAGTACCGGTGGCGTGACCAATAAGAAATACGGTCGTGTGGGTGACTCTCCGATCATTGGTGCAGGAACCATCGCTGAAAATGGCAATGTTGCCGTCTCAACAACCGGGATGGGTGAGTTCTTCCTACGTAAAATGGTCGCCAGTGATGTCGCAGCACGAATGCGTTATCTGAAAGAAGATGTGCACACCGCTTGTGAAACGATCATTCAAGGTGAATTGAAAACCATGGGTGGAGAAGGTGGCTTGATCGCTATCGATGGCCAAGGCGATATACATTTTGGTATGAACAGCTCAGGAATGTATCGTGCAAGCGTTGATACTCAAGGTCGTGTTGAAGTGAAGATTTATGCCGACGACTAAGTTGGTATCGGCTTAATTGGCTTTAGCTTATTCACTGAGATGAAATAAACAAAAGGGCGACAGATAAGTATCTGTCGCCCTTTTAGTTTTCTATGTCCCGTCCTGAAATGTGTTTACACATTGAGGACGAGAAACTAACGATATGCGTCGTTAGATTTAATTGGTTATTTTGAACCGCACTTAATAGTGTGGAGGTGGCGTCTCTTCTGATGCGTCAGCTAGATTAGAGCCATCCATATTTTTTACTTTGCCAACCACGAACTTCATCTGATCTTGCATTCTCGTGATTAACATTTGTTGTTGGCTAAGCGCTTCATTGAGTTCTTCAATGGTCTGTTCTTGGAAAGCTAGCTGACACTCTAGGTCATTTACGCGGCTTTCTAGTTGTTCAACTCGCTTTTCTGTCATCGTTCTTAATCCACATTCCAAGCTTGGGCAATGCCCGCAGAGGTGCCCGATATCACACGGTTCTTATCATCAAAGGCTGCATCATACACTACCGCACGAGGAGGGCGAGCATCTTTTAATGGCTCAGCATCGTGGCGAGAAATTCGTTTGCCATCCTGAGTATTCCACACACTCACTTGGCTGGATGGCGTGCCCGTCACCAACATGCTGCCGTCATCAGAAAAACGAGCACTCGAAAAAATCAACTGTCGAGACCAGCTTTGCAATTGCGCTTGAGGTTCGCCCGTTTCAAGATCCCAAATCATCGCTTGATTGCCGCCATCAGAGGTAAAAGCCAGTTCACCATCGCGTTGTAGCGCGACTCGTACTACTCTTTGTTCATGCTCAAAGGTGCGCAACACCAAGCCCGACTCGGTATCCCAAAGGTAAGCTTTGTAGTCGTTGCCGCCTGATAATGCGTAGCGGCCATTAGAAGAGAGGGAGACTGAATTCACTTTTTCTCGGTGAGCAAGGAACTCCAGACGGCGTCCGGTGACTAAGTCCACATAGATGGCTTTTCCATTAGAAAGGCCAAGCAGTACTTTTTCACCATTGCTAGAGATATCGACATCGCGAATCAAGCCGTCGGAGATAGACCAGAGCCCTTGTGCTTGAGTCCAAGATAAGTCCCAAACGGCGAAGTTCATCTGGCTAGCGGTAATGGCAAAACGGCCATTGTCCGAGATACGGATACGCGATACTTGGTTTTCTAACTGGTCTTGTGGACCAAGCTGAGCCAACTCTTGGTCTTCGGCGAGGTCCCAAAGGAGCAGTTGCTTTTGCTGAGAGTAGAGCAGGGCGAAGCGTCCATCTCTGCTGAGTGCAAAGCTGGTGGCACCATTGGGCTCAATTTCCCAACGCTGCTCATCATCTTGGAAGAAAAAGCAACCATTTAACAAGGTGATGACAATTGTACATAGCAATGAGTGGAAAAATATTCGCATCACATCTAATAATCCGGTTTGTGTCGAAAGACATATGACTAGTATATTGTTATAACTAACGTATTCACACCAATCTAATCATTAGATTTGTGCACAATAACCAATGGCTTGGCCATTAATTGGAGAATTCAATGAAATCAGTTTTAAAAGTATCACTGCTTGCCGCAACGGTTATGCTAGCAGTTGGTTGTCAGAAAGAAGAACCAAAGGCAGAAGCTCCACAGGTAGAAGAAGTTAAAGTTGAAGCAGTAAACTTTAAAACAGAAGATGACAAAGCGGCTTACGCAATCGGTGTATCTTTCGCTAACTACCTAAGCACAAGCATTGATAAGCCAAGCGAGCTAGGTATCAACCTAGACAAAGATATGGTTCTTCAAGGTATCGAAGACGTATTCGCAGAGAAAACAGCACTTAACGAAGAAGAAACTCGCGCAGCTCTTGAAGCTCTAGACAAGCGTGTTGCTGAAACGATGCAAGCACAAGCGGCAGAAAAATCTGCAGAAGTGAAGAAAGCCGGTGATGACTTCCGCGCTGAGTTCGCTAAAACTGAAGGCGTTAAGCAAACTGAATCTGGTCTACTTTACCAAGTAATGACTGCTGGTGAAGGCGCTTCTCCAAAAGACACTGATACCGTTCAAGTACACTACAAAGGTACGCTAACAGACGGTACTCAGTTCGACAGCTCTTACGATCGTGGCGAACCAGCAACATTCCCACTAAACCGCGTAATCCCAGGCTGGACTGAAGGCGTACAACTGATGCAAGTTGGTTCTAAGTACAAGTTCGTTATCCCGCCAGAGCTAGCATACGGTGAGCAAGACACACCGACTATCCCAGCTAACTCAACGCTAGTATTCGAAGTAGAACTACTAAACATCGATAACGCTGAAGCAGCTCCTGCACAGTAATATCGGTTAAAAGCCTCGTACTAAAATACGTTGATTGAATAAAAAGCCTAACTTTGAGTTAGGCTTTTTTTATGATTTGAAGATGAGTATTTGATTTTTAAACTTGTTCTAAATCACTAGTTGCAATGTTAGCTAGGTGTGCAATTAAAATTTTCTGATAAACTTACATAAATTTGTTGATTTTTCACACGAAGGTAAGGAATAAGTGACTACTACAGAAACAGTCAATGCAGATGTGTTACTTGAAATGGAATCAGTCCACGTTATGCCATTCAGTGAACACGATAAAATCATTCTAAGATCTTATGAGGCCGTTGTTGACGGTATTGCGAGCCTTATTGGTCCGTTTTGTGAAATCGTTTTGCACTCTTTAGAAGACCTCAATACTTCTGCGATTAAAATTGCCAACGGCGAAAATACAGGTCGTCAGGTTGGCTCTCCGATCACCGATCTTGCATTGAAGATGCTAAAAGATATTGAAGGTTCTAAGCGTAACTTCTCACGTTCATACTTCACTCGCGCTAAAGGCGGAGTGTTGATGAAGTCGATCACGGTTGCTATCCGCAACGGTGAAGACCGAGTGATTGGCCTACTGTGTATTAACGTGAATCTAGACGCGCCATTCTCACAAGTGCTGCAATCGTTCATGCCTACACAAGACGCAGACGAAGCCGCATCATCGGTTAACTTCGCTAGTGACGTTGAAGAACTTGTCGACCAAACGGTTGAACGCACCATTGAAGAAATTAACGCTGACAAATCGGTATCGAACAATACTAAGAACCGTCAGATCGTGATGGAGCTGTACGACAAAGGTATTTTCGATATTAAAGACGCGATCAACCGCGTTGCTGAGCGACTGAACATCTCTAAGCACACCGTGTACCTATACATCCGCCAACGTAAAACAGAGGATGAAGAGGGTTGCTAAGCTATACACTCCTAGTGAATGGGCCAGTTTATGGCTCACAGTCAGCAAGAAGTGCCTACCAGTTTGCCGTGGCTCTGATTAAACAGGGCCACAAACTTCACAGTGTGTTCTTCTATCAAGATGGCATCAGTAACGGCTCAGACCTTACCGTACCGGCTAACGATGAATTTGATTTAGCTTCTGCTTGGCAAAAGCTGGCTGATGAACACGATGTTAGCCTTGAAACCTGTGTGGCAGCTGCGCTAAGACGCGGAGTGATTAGCTCTGAAGAAGCAGAGCAACATCAACTAAGTGCCTCTAACCTAGCCACTGGATTTACTCAAGCCGGATTAGGAAGCTTATCGGAAGCGCTACTAACGCAAGATAGGGTTGTGCAGTTTTGAGAAAGTTAGCCTTTATATTTAACAGTTTCCCTCATACGACCGCTGCGGGTAGAGAAGGGTTAGACGCCCTGCTTGCTGCGTCCGCATATAGTGAAGACATTGCCGTGTTCTTTGTTGGCGATGGCGTGACACAGCTTCTCAAAGCGCAGCAGCCCGACGAAACACTATCGCGTGACTACATCTCTGCATTCAAACTTATGGACCTGTACGACATCGAACAGGTGTATGTGTGTCAGCGTAGTCTGAGTCAGTTTGGTCTTTCAGCAGACAACCTGCTGATCGATGTGACCACCGTTGAAGCCGACGAGTTAACGCAGAAGTTAGCTCAGTGCCAACAGATACTGACTTTCTAGGGGACGCTATGCTTCATATTGTAAAATCAGTCGACAAACTTAAACTCGCATTGACCTATTCTCAGCCACAAGATCAGTATCTTTTGGTGGAAGATGCGGTGTATGTTTGCCTTCCCAATCATGAGTTATTCACTCAAATCTGCGCAGTAGAGCAGGTGTCGGTGTTAAAACCAGATCTCGATAGCCGAGGTTTACAACTACTTGTCTCAAGTACCATTG
Source organism: Vibrio sp. 10N.261.52.C2 (assembly GCF_041471425.1). Taxonomy (NCBI): domain Bacteria; kingdom Pseudomonadati; phylum Pseudomonadota; class Gammaproteobacteria; order Vibrionales; family Vibrionaceae; genus Vibrio; species Vibrio sp. 10N.261.52.C2. Next base: position 142,615 of record NZ_JBFROH010000030.1, read on the forward strand.
ATCAAGTTGACTTCGATGGCTTCGTTAAACTGACGGTTTTGAACGACAAATCAGTCACTTGGTAGCTGTGTTTTATCAGTTTGGTTAAAAGTAGACCATCCTGAGCTCTAGACGGCTAAAAAAGATCTGTATATTTCTTGACACACCTCCCACTGCTGAATAGAATTTTGCGTCCCTAATTACGACTTGTGATTAGGGATAGATTTTTCACAAAGCTTACTTTCAAGTAAATTTCAGGAGCTAGTTAATGGCAACTATTAACCAGTTGGTTCGCAAACCTCGTGTAAAGCAAGTTGTTAAAAGCAACGTGCCTGCACTAGAAGCGTGCCCACAAAAACGTGGTGTATGTACTCGTGTTTACACTACTACACCTAAAAAACCTAACTCGGCACTACGTAAAGTATGTCGTGTACGTCTAACTAACGGTTTCGAAGTAACTTCGTACATCGGCGGTGAAGGCCACAACCTACAAGAGCACAGTGTTGTACTAATCCGTGGCGGTCGTGTAAAAGACCTTCCGGGTGTTCGTTACCACACTGTTCGCGGCGCACTTGACTGTGCTGGCGTTAACGACCGTAAACAAGGTCGTTCTAAGTACGGTGTGAAACGTCCTAAGTCTTAATTGATTCTCTTTTTTAAAAAGAAATCGTTAAGTAAGGCCAAACACTATTTTATTTATTATTCTGAAAAGTTTTGGAAAAAACCTGAAGAAGACAACGGAGAATATCCATGCCACGTCGTCGCGTAATAGGTCAGCGTAAGATCCTTCCAGATCCTAAGTTCAAATCTGAATTGCTGGCAAAATTCGTTAACATCCTTATGGTTGACGGAAAGAAATCTACTGCAGAAAAAATCGTTTACACTGCACTAGATTCAATGGCTGAGAAGTCTGGTAAAGACCACTTAGCTGTATTTGAAGAAGCTCTTGAAAATGTTCGCCCAGCGGTAGAAGTTAAATCTCGCCGTGTAGGTGGTTCAACTTACCAAGTACCTGTAGAAGTTCGTCCGGTTCGCCGTAACGCTCTTGCTATGCGTTGGGTAGTTGAAGCTGCGCGTAAGCGTGGTGAAAAATCTATGGCTCAACGCCTAGCTGCTGAAATGCTAGACGCGTCTGAGAACAAAGGTACTGCGGTTAAGAAACGTGAAGACGTTCACCGCATGGCTGACGCAAACAAAGCGTTCGCACATTACCGTTGGTAATACCTTTTTAGTGCTGCAAGGTTCCTTGCAGCACTTCTTTAGTTCCTATGCTTATGCTAGGAACTATTGCTATTTCTAGGGCAAGCAATTTTTAGCGAAGCATCGCTTTTAACGCCTAATCTAGACATAGCAATAGTCCCTAAGTCTCTAATAAGAGGATTCAACCGTGGCTCGTAAAACTCCTATAGAGCAATACCGTAATATCGGTATCGTTGCTCACGTAGATGCAGGTAAAACAACCACAAGTGAACGTATTCTGTTCTATACCGGTCTTTCTCACAAAATCGGCGAAGTTCACGATGGTGCAGCAACCATGGACTGGATGGAGCAAGAGCAAGAGCGCGGTATTACGATCACTTCAGCAGCAACCACTACGTTTTGGCGTGGTATGGAAGCTCAGTTCTCGGACCACCGTATTAACATCATCGACACTCCTGGACACGTTGACTTCACAATCGAAGTAGAACGTTCTCTGCGTGTGCTTGATGGTGCAGTTGTTGTGTTCTGTGGCTCATCTGGTGTTGAACCTCAGTCAGAGACAGTATGGCGTCAAGCTGATAAGTACCAAGTTCCACGTATGGTTTTCGTTAATAAAATGGACCGTACCGGCGCTGACTTCTTGCGCGTAGTTGAACAGATCAAGGACCGCTTAGGCGCAACTCCTGTTCCAATTCAACTGAACATTGGTGCTGAAGAAAACTTCCAAGGCGTTGTCGATCTTATCAAGATGAAGGCAATTAACTGGAATGAAGCTGACCAAGGCATGACTTTCACGTACGAAGATATTCCTGCAGACATGCAAGAAATGGCTGAAGAATATCGTACAGAACTTGTTGAAGCTGCTGCAGAAGCAAATGAAGAGCTGATGGATAAGTACCTTGAAGAAGGTGAACTAACAGAAGCTGAAATCAAACAAGGTCTTCGTACTCGTACCCTTAATAATGAAATCGTACTTGCTACTTGTGGTAGTGCATTCAAAAACAAAGGTGTACAAGCTGTTCTAGATGCAGTTGTTGATTTCCTTCCTTCTCCAGTCGATGTACCTGCAATTAAAGGTATCGATGAAGATGAGAACGAAGCAGAGCGTCACGCAGACGACAAAGAACCGTTCTCAGCGCTAGCATTTAAGATTGCAACAGACCCATTCGTTGGTACTTTAACTTTCATCCGTGTTTACTCTGGTGTTGTTGAAAGCGGTAAAACAGCTTATAACTCTGTGAAGAAACAACGTGAACGCTTAGGTCGCATTGTTCAAATGCACTCAAACAAGCGAGAAGAAGTAAAAGAAGTACGAGCAGGTGACATCGCAGCCATCATTGGCCTGAAAGATGTGACTACTGGTGAAACCCTTTGTGACCAGAACCATAAGATTGTTCTTGAGCGCATGGAGTTCCCAGACCCAGTTATTCAGATCGTTGTAGAGCCAAGCTCTCAAGCTGATCAAGATAAAATGACTATCGCTCTAGGTAAACTAGCAGCGGAAGACCCATCGTTCCGCGTTGATATGGATGCGGAAACTGGCCAGACTCTGATTTCTGGTATGGGTGAACTACACTTAGATATCATCGTTGACCGTATGAAGCGCGAATTTAGCGTGAACTGCAACGTTGGTAACCCGCAAGTGGCTTACCGTGAGACTATTCGTGGTACAGCGAAAGCGGAAGGTAAATTTATCCGTGAACATGGTGGTAAAGGTCAGTACGGTCACGTATGGCTGAAACTAGAACCATCAGAAGCTGGCGAAGGCTTTGTCTTTGTGGATGAAATTGCCAATGGTATCGTACCGAAAGAGTTTATCGCTTCAGTTGCTAAAGGCGTTGAAGAGCAGATGAACAATGGTGTGCTTGCTGGCTATCCAGTTTTGGATATCAAAGCTACACTATATGATGGTTCTTACCATGAAACAGATTCAAGTGAGATGGCGTTTACAATCGCTGCCTCTATGGCTTTCAGAACGGGTGCACTTGAAGCGCAACCGGTTCTGCTTGAGCCTATGATGAAAGTTGAAGTAACTACTCCAGAAGACTGGATGGGTGACGTTGTTGGCGATATTAACCGTCGTCGCGGCATCATCGAAGGTATGGACGAGGGGACAGCTGGCCTGAAGATAATTCGTGCACAAGTTCCGTTGTCTGTCATGTTCGGTTACGCAACTGATTTACGTTCTGCGACACAAGGTCGTGCTTCTTACTCTATGGAGTTTAGTGAGTACGCTGAAGTGCCTAACAATGTTGCAAAAGCAATCATTGCAGAGCGTGGTTAAACAAAAGGAAGGCATTTTTTTTCATTTTTTGAAAGAACAATGCGTCCAAATATTGCGCTAACGAGAGTTGGCGCATAAAATAGCAATTTCTGGCGCGTCTCGCTCAATAATGAACGTGGCGAATCATAACTAGGAAGGAACACGATTGTGTCTAAAGAAAAATTTGAACGTACGAAACCGCACGTAAACGTTGGTACTATCGGCCACGTTGACCACGGTAAAACAACTCTAACTGCTGCTATCTGTACTACTCTTGCAAAAGTATACGGCGGTGTTGCTAAAGATTTCGCATCTATCGATAACGCTCCAGAAGAGCGTGAGCGCGGTATCACAATCGCAACTTCTCACGTTGAGTACGACACTCCAGCACGTCACTACGCACACGTAGACTGTCCAGGACACGCGGATTATGTTAAAAACATGATCACTGGTGC